>DATDMW010000171.1:0-10632 GCA_036518595.1 Burkholderiales bacterium | reverse complement strand
CCGCACACCGACCGCATGGCGTGCGAGAAGATCTTCGTCGACATGCAATCGCGCGGCATGTCGAAGATCGCGCTCATCTCGGGCGCCGGCGGCTTCGACAAGTCGATGCGCGCCGAGTGCCTGAACGTGGCGAAGAAGCACCGCATCGACATCGTCGCCGACGAGACCTACGGCGCGGGCGACACCGACATGACGGCCCAGCTCGCCAAGATCAAGAGCACGCCCGGCGTGCAGGCGGTGCTCAACGCCGGCTTCGGCCAGGGACCCGCGATCGTCACCAAGAACTACCGCCAGGTCGATCTGAAGCTGCCGCTGTACCAGTCGCATGGCGTGGCGTCGAAGGAGTTCATCAACCTCGCCGGCCCCGCGGCCGAGGGCGTGCGCCTGCCGGCGGCCGCGCTGCTCGTCGCCGAGACGCTGCCCGAGAGCGACCCGCAGAAGCGGGTCGTGGTTGGCTACAAGCGCGAGTACGAGAAGCGCTTCAACTCCGAGGTCTCGACCTTCGGCGGCCACGCCTACGACGGCCTCATGCTCGTGGTCGAGGCGATGAAGCGCGCAGGCTCCGCGGACAAGGCGCGCGTGCGCGACTCGCTCGAGAACCTGCGCGGCTACATGGGCACCGCCGGCGTGGTAAACATGGGACCGGCCGACCACATGGGCCTCGACCTCACCGCGTTCCGCATGCTCGAGGTGAAGAACGGGGGCTGGGGGCTGGTGAAGTAGCCGAGCCGCGGGAACGGCGGCGCGATCGGTCGGGACGATGAGCGCGCTGCTCGTCCAGTACCTCGTCACGGGGCTCACCGTGGGCGCCGTCTACGCGCTGGTCGCTCTCGGCTTCTGCATCATCTACAACGCCAGCCAGATCATCAATTTCGCGCAAGGCGAGTTCGTGATGATCGGCGGCATGGCCGCGGTGTCGTTCTCGGACATCGGCCTGCCCCTGCCGCTCGCGGTCGCGCTGGCGGTGGCCGCGGCGGCGCTCGTGGGCCTCGCGCTCGAGAAGCTCGCGGTCGAGCCCGCGCGCCACGCGCCGGTGGTCATGCTGATCATCATCACCATCGGCGCGTCGATCTTCCTGCGCGGCCTCGCGACGCTCGTCTGGGACAAGAAGCTGCACACGCTGCCGGCGTTCAGCGGCGACGCGCCGATCGGTTTCTTCGGCGCGGTCGTGCTGCCGCAGAGCCTGTGGGTGCTCGGCGTGACGCTCGCGATCGTGCTGCTGCTGGCGCTGTTCTTCGGCCGCACGCTTCTCGGCAAGGCGATGCTCGCGACCTCGTACAACCGGCTTGCCGCGCAGCTCGTCGGGATCGACGTGCGCCGCATGCTATTCATCTCCTTCGGCCTGTCGGCGGCGCTGGGCGCGATTGCGGGCGCGCTGATCGCGCCGATCGCGCTCACCTCGTACGACATCGGCGTGATGCTGGGCCTGAAGGGATTCGCGGCCGCGATGCTAGGCGGCATGGGCAGCGGCACGGGCGCGGTGCTCGGCGGCCTCGTGCTCGGTGTCGCCGAGACGCTGGGCGCGGGCTACGTCTCCTCGGCGTACAAGGACGTGATCGCGTTCGCAGTCATCCTCGCGGTCCTGTTCTTCATGCCGAGCGGGCTGCTCGGCGTGCGGTCGAGCGACCGCGTCTGAGGCGCACCGTGCTCGAGCGCCTCGCGGCCCCTCGCACCGGAGGCCTGCTCGCGCTCGCCGCGTTCGCGGCGCTGCTGCCGCTCGCGCTCGTCAACAACTACTATTACGACGTCGCGATCCTGGTCGGGCTGAACGCGATCGTCTGCGTCGGCCTCAACCTGCTGATCGGCTACGCCGGCCAGATCAGCCTGGGCCACGCCGGGTTCTTCGGCCTCGGCGCGTACGGCTCGGCGGTGCTCACCGCGCGGTACGGCTGGCCGCCGCTCGCCGCGCTCGCCGCCGCGACGGCCGGCGTGACCGTGACCGCGTTCGTGCTCGGCCGGCCGATCCTGAGGCTCCGCGGCCACTATCTCGCCATGGCGACGCTCGGACTCGGCGTGATCATCTCCATCGTGATCGCGACCGAGGACCGCCTCACCGGCGGTCCCGACGGCATGGCGGTGCCGCCGCTCGCGGTGCTGGGCGCGGCGGTCCAAGGCGAGCGAGTCTGGTACTGGATCGTCGCCGCGTGCCTCCTCGCCGCGGTCTGGATCGCGCTCAACCTCGTCGATTCGCCGCCCGGGCGCGCGCTGCGCGCGCTGCACGGCACCGAGATCGGCGCCGAGGTGGTCGGCATCGACAGCGCGCGCCACAAGCTGACGGTGTTCGTCGTGTCGGCGGTGTTCGCTTCGGTCGCGGGCAGCCTCTCGGCGCACTACTCGGGCTTCGTCACGCCGTCGAAGGTCACGTTCCTGCACTCGATCGAGCTCGTGACCATGGTGGTGTTCGGCGGCATGGCGTCGACCTTCGGCGCGGTGGTCGGCGCGGCGGTGCTGACCATGCTGCCGCAGCTGCTGACCGTGCTGAAGGACTACGAGATGCTCGTGTTCGGCGCGGTGCTGATGGGCACCATGATCTTCATGCCGCGGGGCCTCGTGCCCAGCCTCGCGGCGCTCGCGGCGCGGGTGCGCGCGTGAGCCTGCTGCGCGCCGAATCGCTGTCGAAGCGCTTCGGCGGACTGAACGCGATCGCCGACCTCACTTTCGAGGTCGAGCGCGGAGCGGTGCATTCGGTGATCGGGCCCAACGGCGCCGGGAAGACCACGCTGCTCAATCTCCTGAGCGGCGTCTACGCCCCCTCCTCGGGCCGGATCACGTTCGACGGCCGCGACGTCACGGACCGGGCGCCGTACCAGCTCGCCGCGCGCGGCATCGCGCGCACGTTCCAGAACCTGCAGGTGTTCTTCAACATGAGCGCGCTCGAAAACGTCATGGTCGGGCGCCACCTGCACGAGCGCTGCGGCCTCGCGGCGGCGATGCTGCGGCCGCCGCGCGTCGCGCGCGCCGAGCGCGCGTGCCGCGAGGAGAGCGCCGAGCTGATGCGGCGAGTGGGCCTCGGGGCATACTTATCCTCGCGGGCGTCGGCCCTGCCCTACGGCGCGCTGAAGCGGCTCGAGATCGCGCGTGCGCTCGCCGCCCGGCCGCGGATGCTGCTGCTCGACGAGCCGGCCGCCGGGCTCAACCCGACCGAAACGCTCGAGATCGACGAGCTGATCGGCGGCATCGCCGCCGACGGGGTCACCGTGGTCCTGGTCGAGCACAACATGCGCCTGGTGATGGGCGTGTCCGACCGCGTCCTCGTCCTCGACTTCGGCCAGAAGCTCGCCGAGGGCACGGCCGAGGCCGTGCGCGGCGATCCGCGCGTCGTCGAGGCCTACCTGGGCGCGACGGAGCATTGACGTGCTGCGCGTCGAGGGGCTCTCGAGCCACTACGGGCGCATCCCGGCGCTCTCGGGCATCGATCTTCACATCGAGCGCGGCGAGATGATCGCCCTCGTCGGCGCCAACGGCGCCGGCAAGACCACGCTGCTGCGCGCGCTTTCGGGCGTGCAGCGCGTGACCGCCGGGCGGGTGCTCTTCGAGGGCGCCGACGTCACGCGTGCGCCGGCCGACCGGCGCGTCCGGCTCGGCATCGTGCAGGTGCCCGAGGGCCGGCAGGTATTCGGGCCGCTCTCGGTCGAGGACAACCTGCGCCTCGGCGCCTTCGTGCGCACGCGTGCCGAGGCGCGCGAGGAGCTCGAGCGCGTATACGCGCTGTTCCCGGCGCTCGCGGACAAGCGCGCGCACGCCGCCGGCACCCTCTCGGGCGGTCAGCAGCAGATGCTCGCGATGGGACGCGCGCTGATGGCACGGCCGCGGCTGCTGCTCCTCGACGAGCCGAGCATGGGGCTCGCGCCGCGGCTGGTCGAGGAGGTGTTCGCGCGCATCGAGGCGCTGCGCCCCGAGGCGACGACGGTGTTCCTGGTGGACCAGAACGCCCGCGCGGCGCTGCGGATCGCCGACCGCGGCTACGTGCTCGAGACCGGCCGCATCGTGCTCTCGGGCTCGGGCGCGGAGCTGCTCGCGAACGAGCGCGTCAAGGCCGCGTATCTCGGCCTGTGAGAGTGAACCATGTTTAATCTGGATCAAGTCCGGCGGGGGGCTCCCGTGGTCCGATGGACGAACATCCGGAGGCGAGGAGGAGCATGAAAGCGACGCTGAAGCCCGGGCTCGCCGCGACCCGGCATTATCCCGTCGACCGCGAGCGGACGATCGGCTTCATGGGCGAGAGCGCGCGCGTCTACGCGACGCCGATGCTGGTGCGCGACATCGAGGTCACCTGCCGCGAGCTGCTGCTCGAGCACCTGGACGCGGGTGAGGACTCGGTCGGCACGCGCGTCGAGATCGATCACCTGAACCCCACGCTCCTCGGCATGGAAGCCGAGATCACCGTGACGGTCGCCGAGGTCAAGGGCCGCCTGGTCACGTTCGAGATCGCCGGAAGCGACGGCGTCGACGCCATCGTGCGGGGGAAACACTCCCGGTTCGTGGTCGAGGTGAAGAAGACGCAGGAGCGGCTCGCCGAGAAGGCCGCCAGAGCGAAGGCCGCCGCGTGAACGCCCGCGACGACGCCGCCGCAACGCGCAGCATCCCGACGTACTGCTACCAGTGCGTCGCGGGCCCCGACCTGCTCACGGTGAAGACCGTGAACGGCGTCGCGACCGAGGTGCAGCCGAACTTCTGCGCGGCGGGCGAGCATCCCGGCGCGGGCCGCGTGTGCGTGAAGGCCTACGGCCTGGTGCAGAAGACCTACAACCCGCACCGGCTGACCTCGCCGATGAAGCGCACCAACCCGAAGAAGGGACGCCACGAGGACCCGGGCTTCATTTCGATCTCGTGGGACGAAGCGCTCGACACGATCGCCGAGCGACTGCGCGCGCTCCGCGCCTTCGGCCTGCTCGACGCCTCGGGCTATCCCAAGCTGGCCGCGAGCTTCGGCGGCGGCGGCACGCCGCAGTCGTACATGGGCACGTTCCCGGCATTCCTCGCCGCCTGGGGTCCGGTCGACATGGGCTTCGGCTCGGGACAGGGCGTGAAGTGCTATCACTCGGAGCACCTCTACGGCGAGCTCTGGCACCGCGCCTTCACCGTGTCGCCCGACACGCCGCTGTGCGACTACCTGATCTCCTGCGGCGCCAACGTGGAGGCGTCGGGCGGCGTCGTGGGCGTGCGCCGTCACGCCGACGCGCGCGCGCGCGGCATGAAGCGCGTGCAGGTGGAGCCTCACCTCTCGGTCACCGGCGCGTGCTCGGCCGAGTGGGTGCCGATCCGTCCCAAGACCGACGCCGCGTTCCTGTTCGCCCTGCTGCACGTGCTGCTGCACGAGACGCCGCGCGAGCGGCTCGACGTCGCGTTCCTCGAGGCGCGCACGTCGTCGCCTTATCTGGTCGGCCCGAACGGGTTCTTCCTGCGCGATCCGGCGAGCCGAAAACCGCTCGTGTGGGACGCGCGCCGCGGCGCGGCCGCTCCGTTCGACGCCCCCGACGTCGAAGCCGCGCTCGAGGGCGTGCGTGGGACCGAGGTCGACGCGGTCGAGATCGGCGCCGACGGCGTCGTCGTCGCCTCGGGCACAGTCGAGGGCGAGACGTCGTTCGAGCGGCTGGTCGCGCACCTGCGCCCGAGCTCGCCCGAATGGGCCGCGGCGGTGTGCGACGTGCCGGCGGCCACGATCCGGCGCATCGCGAACGAGTTCCTCGACGCGGCGCGCGTCGGCGCGACCATCGAGATCGAGGGCCGCATGCTGCCGTACCGCCCGGTCGCCGTGAGCCTGGGCAAGACCGTGAACAACGGCTGGGGCGGCTACGAATGCTGCTGGGCGCGCACCATGCTCGCCGCGCTCGTCGGCGCGCTCGAGGTGCCGGGCGGCACGCTCGGGACGACCGTGCGCCTGAACCGCCCGCTGTCCGAGCGCATCAAGAGCGTCAAGCCGGGCGCTGACGGGTTCATGGCATACCCGATGAACCCGACCGATCCCGAGCACTGGAACGAGCGGCCGAACATCCGCAATGCCTACAAGACGCTGGTGCCGCTCGCGAGCGACGGGCCCTGGAGCCAGGCGCTCGGGCCCACGCACTTCTCCTGGATGTTCCTCGACGGCACGCCGCAGGGACTGCCCGAGGTCACGCTTCCGGAGGTCTGGTTCGTCTCCCGTACCAACCCGGCGATCTCGTTCTGGGACACCGAGAGCGTCGCCGCGAAGATGGCGCGCTTCCCGTTCACGGTCGCGTTCGCGTATACGCATGACGAAACGAACCACATGGCGGACATCCTGCTGCCGGACGCGACCGACCTCGAGAGCCTGCAGCTGATCCGCATTGGCGGCTCGAAGTACGTCGAGCAGTTCTGGCGCAGCCAGGGCTTCGCGCTGCGGCAGCCGGCGGTCGCGCCGCGGGGCGAGTCGCGCGACTTCACCGACGTCGCCACCGAGCTGGCGCGCCGCACGGGCATCCTCGAGGCCTACAACGCGTCGATCAACCGCGGCGCGGCCGGCGTGCCGCTGAAGTCCGAGCGCTGGGATCACTCGCTCGACACCCGGCGCGCGCACGGCCGCGACGAGATCTGGGACGCCGTGTGCCGCGCCGCGAGCGCCGAGCTCGGCGACGAGCCGCGCGGCCTCGACTGGTGGAAGGAGCACGGCTGGGCGAGCAGGCCCTTCCCGCAGACCGACTGGTATCTCTATCCCGCGCTGGTCGAGCGCGGCCTGCGCTTCGAGCTGCCGTACCAGGAGCGCCTCTACCGCATCGGCCAGGAGCTCGGCAACCGCCTGCACGATCGCGGCATGCGCTGGTGGGACAAGCAGCTCGCCGAATACCGGCCGCTGCCGGAATGGAAGGACTTCCCCGGCGAATGGACGCAAGCGCTCGTCGACGCCGGTGGCCAGCCCGCGCAGTTCCCGTTCTGGCTGATCACCGCCCGCAGCATGCAGTACGCGTGGGGCGGCAACGTCGGCATGCAGCTCATCAAGGAAGTCGCCGACAACGTCGCCGGGCACCGCGGCGTGATCGTCAACGCGCGCCGCGCCGCCGAGCTCGGGATCGCCGACGGCGACGCGGTCGAGATTGCGACGCCGGCTCGCAGCGTGCACGGCCGCGCGGTCCTGCGCCACGGCATTCGTCCCGATACCCTGCTGCTGCTCGGCCAGTTCGACCACTGGGCGACACCGTTCGCGAAGGAGTTCGGCATGCCGAGCCTGAACGCGCTCGCGCCGATGTCGATGGCGCTGACCGACGCCACCGGCTCGGGCGCCGACCTGCTGCGCGTCGCGCTGAGGAGGGCGCCGTGACGCGCTGGGTCATGATCGCGGACCTGCGCCGCTGTGTCGGCTGCCAGACCTGCACGGCCGCGTGCCGCCAGGCGAACGCGACGCCGCCCGGCGTGCAATGGCGACGCGTCCTCGACATGGAGTTCGGCGAGTATCCCGCGGTCAAGCGCGTGTTCGTCCCGGTCGGCTGCATGCACTGCGACGAGCCGCCGTGCATGCAGGTCTGTCCGTCCACGGCGACGCGCAAGCGCGCCGACGGCGTGGTCACGATCGACTACGACCTGTGCATCGGCTGCTCGTACTGCGCCGTCGCTTGCCCGTACCAGGCGCGCTACCGCACCGACGCGCCCGCGTTCGCCTACGGCGAACCGACGGCCGCGGAGTCGGAAGAATTCGACGCCGCACGCATCGGCGTCGCCACCAAGTGCACCTTTTGCGTCGACCGCATCGACGCGGGAACCGCGCGCGGCCTCGTGCCCGGCGTCGACCCGGACGCGACGCCGGCGTGCGTCAACTCGTGCATCGCCGGCGCCCTGCACTTCGGCGACCGCGACGACCCGCAGAGCAACGTCTCGCGGCTGCTTGCCGAGAACCGGCACTTCCGCATGCACGAGTCGCTCGGGACCGGGCCGGGCTTCTACTACCTCTGGGACCGGGAAGCGGAGGCGGCATGATCTACGGTTCGTCGCCATGGGTGCAGCGGAGCTGGGACGTCCGCGCGGCGCTCAACTTCTCGCTCGGCGGAACGGGTAGCGGCATGCTCCTGGTCCTCGCGTTCTCCGACGTCGGCGGCGACACTGCGCTGCGCGGCGCGATTCTCCTCGCGCTCGCGCTGGTCGCGGCCGGCCTGGCCGCGGTCTGGCTCGAGATCGGGCGGCCTGCCCGCGCGGTCCACGTCCTGCTCAATCCGTTCACGTCGTGGATGTCACGCGAGTCGCTCGCGGCCGTGGTGCTGCTCGCCGTCGGGGCGGGAGCGGCCGCGACGCTGCGCGTAGAGCTCCTCATCGCCTCGGCGCTCGCGGCGCTCGCCTTCGTGTACTGCCAGGGCCGCATCCTGCAGAACGGCCGCGGCATCCCCGCGTGGCGCGAGCCGACGGTGACCGCGCTGATCGTCGTCACCGCGCTCGCCGAAGGTGCGGGCGCGCTCGTTGCCGTCGGCGCGCTCGCGCGGGCGCCCATGCGCGTCGCACTCGCCTGGTGCGCCTTCGCCGTGATCGCGCGCGCCTGGGCATGGTCGGCTTATCGCCGCCGCGTCACGGGCACCGTGCCCGGCCCCGGCCTCGCGGTGCTCGATCGCGTCGGCGCCGTGCTGGTCGCCGTCGGCACGCTCGCGCCGCTCGCGCTGCTGCTCGCGGCCGCGCTCGTTCCGCCGGCCGCCACCGTGGCAGGCGTGCTCGCCGGCCTCGCGTCGCTCGCGGCGGGCTGGGTCTTCAAGATCGCGCTGGTTACGCGTGCCGCGTATAACCAGGGATTCGCGCTGCCCCAGCTTCCGGTGCGCGGCGCGCGCGGGACGTTCCATCGAGGAGAGGCACGACCATGAGCACCATGACTGCCGCGACCCGCAACGGCGCCGCGCGCCGCCCGGCGAAGCGCGGACGCGCCGCCGTCGCGAGACGCGCGCCGCCCTACCGCTACGACGCCGCGGCCGAGACGATGCCGCGCGAGAAGCTCGCAGCGCTGCAGCTGCGGCGGCTGCGGCAGATGCTGCGGAATGCCTACGACCACGTGCCGCTGCACCGGCGCCGCCTCGACGCCGCCGGCTGCAGGCCCGAGGACGTCCGCAGCCTTCGCGATCTCGCGGAGCTGTCCTTCACCGTGAAGACGGACCTGCGCGATCACTATCCGTTCGGGATGTTCGCGCGCCCGCGCGAGCAGCTCGTGCGCCTGCACGCCTCGTCGGGCACGACCGGCAAGCCGACCGTCGTCGGCTACACGGCGAAGGACATCGCCACGTGGGCCGACCTGATGGCGCGCTCGATGGCGTGCGCAGGCGTGCGGCCGGGCGACGTCGTGCACAACGCCTACGGCTACGGCCTGTTCACCGGAGGGCTCGGCGCGCACTACGGCGGCGAGCGCCTCGGCGCCACGGTCGTGCCCATGTCGGGCGGCGCCACCGAGCGCCAGATCGTCCTGATCACCGACTTCCGGGCGCGAGTGCTGTGCGCGACGCCGTCGTATGCGCTCTCGATCGCGGAGGTCGCGGAGAAGCAGGGCATCGACCTGCGCGCGAGCCGGCTCGAGATCGGCCTGTTCGGCGCCGAGCCGTGGAGCGAGGCGATGCGCAAGGAAGTCGAGGCGCGCCTCGGCCTGAAGGCCGTCGACATCTACGGCCTGTCCGAGATCCTGGGCCCGGGAGTCGCGTGCGAGTGCGAGCACCAGGCCGGGCTGCACGGCTGGGAGGACCACTTCATTTTCGAGATCATCGACCCCGAGAGCGGCAAGGCGCTGCAGGAGGGCCAGGCGGGCGAGCTCGTGATCACGACGCTCACCAAGGAGGCGCTGCCGATGATCCGCTACCGCACGCGCGACATCACGCGCCTCGCCACCGAGCGGTGCGCGTGCGGGCGCACGCACGTGCGCATCCGGCGCATCACCGGACGCACCGACGACATGCTCATCATCCGCGGCGTGAACGTCTACCCGTCGCAGGTCGAGGCCGTGCTGGTCGGCCTGCCGCGCATCGCGCCGCACTACCAGATCGTGATCGAGCGCCGCGGCAGCCTCGACCACGTCACGCTCGAGGTCGAGGCCGCGCCGGGCGCGCTGGACTCTCCGGACGCGGGCGCACCGATCGCCGACAGCGTGCGTCATCACGTCAAGTCGATGGTGGGCATCACCGTCGATGTCATGGTCAAGCAACCTGGAGAGATACCGCGCTCGCAGGGCAAGGCCGTGCGCGTGCGCGATCTGCGTCCGAAATGAGCGCAACGATGAAGAGCATGAAACGTCTCGTCTCCCTCCTCCTGAACGGCCGCCGCCGCGAGGACGCGGTTGCCGACAACCTGCTGCTGCTCGACTACCTGCGCGAGACCGCCGGCGTCACCGGGACCAAGCGCGGCTGCGACGGCGGCGAGTGCGGCGCCTGCACCGTGCTGATCGACGGCAAGCCGCGCCTCGCGTGCCTGACGCTCGCGGCGAGCTGCGAAGGCAAGACGGTCGAGACGGTCGAGTCGCTCGCCGAGAACGGCCGGATGAGCGCGCTGCAGCGCGCCTTCCACGAGAAGCTCGGCACGCAGTGCGGCTTCTGCACGCCCGGCATGATCATGGCGGCGGAAGCGCTGCTGCGGCGCAATCCCGATCCATCGGCTGACGATATCCGCGCCGCGCTGGCCGGCAACCTGTGCCGCTGCACCGGTTACGTGAAGATCATCGAGTCG
>DATDMW010000170.1:0-5431 GCA_036518595.1 Burkholderiales bacterium | reverse complement strand
GTCCTTGTTGAGCACGTCGAGGTTGTCCTCGAGGGCGCCAATCCACGGCGTCATCTTCTCCTCCTCGGTGCCGGGGAGGAAGCCGATGTCCTCGCCCACGGGGACAGTGACGCGCGTCATGATGATCTCGGAGTACTGCTTGGTCTCGAGCGTCTGCATCAGGCCCGCCGCGAGCGTGAGCAGCGTCTTGCCGGTGCCCGCCTGCCCGAGCAGCGTGACGAAGTCGATCTCCGGGTTCATCAGGAGGTTGAGCGCGAAGTTCTGCTCCCGGTTGCGCGCGGTGATGCCCCAGACGTTGTTCTTCGCGTGCGTGTAGTCGCGCACCGTCTCGAGCACGGCGGCGCGGCCGGCGATCTCGCGCACCATGGCGAGCAGCGGCCGGTCGCCCTCCTGGTGGACGAACTCGTTCAGCAGCAGCTTGCCGACGAGCGGTCCCTTGACGCGGTAGTAGGTGCGGCCTTCCTTCTTCCAGGACTCGACGTCCTTGCCGTGGTGCTCCCAGAAGTCGGCGGGCAGCGCGGTGACGCCGGTGTAGAGGAGGTCGGTGTCCTCGAGCACCTTGTCGTTGAAGTAGTCCTCGGCTTCCAGCCCGAGCGCATGCGCCTTGATGCGCATGTTGATGTCTTTCGACACCAGGATGACCGGGCGCTCGGCGTTCTTCTTCTGCAGGTGGGTGATCACGCCGATGATCTGGTTGTCGGCCTTGCCGCTCGGCAGGCCCGCGGGCAGCTGGCCGTTGATGGCCTCGGTCTGGAGGAAGAGCCGGCCCGTGGCGTTGTCGGACTCGCCGCGCGCGAGCGCAATGCCGTCGGCGATCGGACCCTTGTGCTTCGTCACGATCTCGTCGAGGAAGCGGCTCGCCTGCCGCGCGTTGCGCGACGCGTCGGAGATGCCCTTCTTGTTGTTGTCGAGCTCCTCGAGCGTCATGATCGGCAGGAACACGTCGTGCTCCTCGAACCGGAACAGGCTCGTCGGGTCGTGCATCAGGACGTTGGTGTCGAGGACGAAGAGCTTGGTGACTGCGCGCCGCGGCTCCTTGTGGGATCGGCGGGTGGACATCGTCGTCTTGGGTGAGTCGGAATCGTCTGCGGGCTGCGGGGACTGCTCAAGCGGATTTAACAAAGTCGAGTACCTCCTGGACGTGACCCGGCACCTTCACTCCGCGCCATTCCCTGCGGATGACGCGCTCCCTGTCCAGCACGAAGGTGCTGCGCTCGATGCCCCGCACTTTCTTGCCGTACAGGTTCTTCATCTTGATGACGCCGAACTGCTTGCACACGGTCTCGTCCTCGTCGGCGAGCAGCTCGAAGGGGAAGCCCATCTTCGCCTTGAAGCTCTCGTGGGATTTGAGGCTGTCGCGCGAGATCCCGAAGACCGAGCAGCCGGCCTTCTGGAACTGCGGATGGAGATCGCGGAAGCCCTGGCCCTCGGCGGTGCAGCCGGGCGTGTTGTCCTTGGGGTAGAAGTACAGGACGACGAGCTTGGACGACGTGGCGGAAAATGCGGCGGAGAGGCGGAAGGTCTTGCCCCCCGTGCCCGGGAGGCTGAAATCGCTGACCGGTTTCTCGGACATCTAATACGGCGGTACTCCGAGTGCGTCGGCACCCCTGTCAGGAAGATTGTTACGCCTCCGGGATGCCGAATGCAAGCTTTATTTTTTCATGGGCTTGTTACAGGAACTTGACGAGCTCCGCGAGGAGATCGGCCGGCGCCTCCTCGGGGATGTAGTGGCCGCAGGGCAGCGGCCGCCCGCGCACGTCGGCGGCGCGCTCGCGCCAGTCCTCGAGGGGCTTGAAGCACCGATGCACGGTGCCTTTCTCGCCCCAGAGCGCGAGCAGCGGGCACTCGATCTTCTTCCCGAGGTCGGCCTCGTCGTGCTCGAGGTCGATCGACTCGGCCGCGCGGTAGTCCTCGCACGACGCGTGGATCGTCGCCGGGTCCGAGAAGCAGCGCACGTACTCGGCCATCGCCTCGGGTGCGAACGCCGAGAGCCCGGCGAAGCGCGTGCCCATGTGCTGCTCGAGGTAGAACTTCGGGTTCGCGCCGATCATCGTCTCCGGGATCGGCTCGGGGCGCAGCAGGAAGAACCAGTGGTAGTACGACTTCGCGAAATCGCGCGATACGCGCGAGTACATCGTGCGCGTCGGCACGATGTCGAGCACCACGAGCTTGCGCACCGCGCCCGCGTGATCGAGCGCCATCCGGTGCGCGACGCGCGCGCCCCGGTCGTGGCCGACGACGAGGAATTGCTCGAAGCCGAGTTGCTGCATCACCTCGACCTGGTCCCGCGCCATCGCGCGCTTGGAGTAGGTCGCGTGGTCGGGCGTGCCGTGCGGCTTCGAGCTGTCGCCGTAGCCGCGCAGGTCGGCCGCGACGACGGTGAATTTATTCGCGAGCTCGGGCGCGACGCGGTGCCAGATCGCGTGCGTCTGCGGGTAGCCGTGGAGGAGGAGCAGGGCGGGACCCTGGCCGCCGATCTTCAGGTTGATCTCGGCCTCGGAGGTCTCGATGCGGCGCGGGTCGAAGCGTTCGAACACGGGTCGCAACTATACCGCGGCGCGCTCCACGCCGTAGCCCGCCGCCACCCACGCGTCGAACCCGCCCGCGAGCGGCCGCACGCGCGCGTAGCCGAGGTCGGCGAGGAGCTTCGCCGCCGAGGCGGCCGAGGCCTCGTTCGGGCAGCTGCAGAAGAAGACGATGTCGCGGTCCCTGGGCAGGTCGGCGAGGCGGTACTCGACGTCGGCGAAGCTCATGACCCGGGCGCCCGGGATCGAGCCTTCGCGCCGGCGCTCGGCCGCGCCGCGCAGGTCGACTACGAGCGGCTCGCGCTTGCGCTCGAAGAGCGAGTGCAACTCGTCCACGGTGATGCGCGCCATGCGCAGCGTCCGGTAGAAGCGCCGCCGCTCCCACCACTTGAACGCGATGTAGGCGGCGACGAGCGCGATCACCGCCGCGGCCGCGCGCGCGCCGTAGCGCTCGAGCGCTTCGAGGATGTCGTGGATCTGCTCGTGGAAGAGCGCGCCGACCGCGAGCGCGGTCGCGATCCACAGCGCCGAGCCGAGCGTGCTGAGGACGAGGAAGCGGCCCCGGCCGAAGCGCATCACGCCGGCGAGCGGCGGCGCGATCGTGCCGATCCCGGGCAGGAACTTCGCGAGCACCAGCGTCCAGCCGCCCCAGCGCTCGAAGCGCAGCGACGCCTGGCGCACGCAGGAATCGGGCGAGAGCGAGATCCCGCACAGCAGCTTCATCACGCGCTGGCCGTAGCGCTCGCCGACCGCGTAGAGGATCGCGTTGCCCGTCATCGCGGCGCAGAGCGTCGCCGCCGCCAGGCCCGCGAGCGACGCGTGTTCCTCGGCGGCGAGCGCCGCCGCGACCATCATCGTCGGCATCGCCGGCACCGGCAGCCCGAGCTGCTCGGCGAGCACGTTCGCGAACACGAGTGCGAGGCCGTAGGTCTCGAGGAGCTCGGTCATGCGGACGGATGATATCGGCCTTTGCGCTAGCATGCGGGCGATGAGGCGCCTGCTGCAGCCGTTCGTCGTGGTGGTCACCGCGCTGCTCGCGGCCGGGTACGCGTATCTTGCGCTGAGCCTGGCCTCGGGGGCCGGACGCGTGGCGCTCGCCGTCCCCTTCATCCTGATCTGGATCGTCCCGGTGTTCTACTGGAGCCGCGACCGCGACGGCGGGGAGTCGTGGCTGGACCAGGCCGCACACCAGGCGAGCTATCTTTCGATGGCTCTCGTGAGCTTCCTCCTCGTCTTCACGTTCCTGCGCGACGTCGCGCTCGTCGTGACCTCGCAACTCCCGTTCGAGCGGGTCTACGCGATGGTGGTGCAAGGCGGAGTGCAGGCGGTGCTCGTGGCGTCGGTGCTCGCCGTTGCGATCGGCGCGGTCGTCGCGTTGCGCGGTCCGGGCGTCGAGGAGATCGGGGTGACGGTACCCGGACTGCATCCCGACCTCGACGGCTTCCGCATCGTGCAGATCTCCGACCTGCACGTCGGGCGCACCATCCGGCGCGCCTACGTCGAGCGCACGGTCGAGCGGACGCGCTCGCTCGCGCCCGATCTCGTCGCGCTCACGGGCGACATGGTCGACGGCCCGGTCGACCGGCTGGCGCCGCACGTCGCGCCGCTCGCCGAGCTCGCCCGCGACGGGCGCGCCTGGTTCGTGCTCGGCAACCACGACTGCTATTCCGGCGCGGCGTCGTGGATCGCCCACTTCCGCGGCATGGGCATGCGGGTGCTCTTGAACGAGCACGCGGTCGTGCGCAAAGGCGCGGCGACCGTGCTCGTCGGCGGCGTGGTCGACCCGGCGTATCGCGCCGCGCGGCCGGCGATCTCGCTCGAGGGCGCGCCGAGGGCGGACTTCCGCCTGCTCCTCGCGCACAACCCGAAGCTCGCCCCGCTCGGCGCGCGCGCGGGCTTCGATCTCCAGCTCTCGGGCCACACGCACGCGGGGCAGTTCTTCCCGTGGACGCTCGCCGTGCGCCTCGTGCACGCGCCGCACGTCGCGGGGCTCTCGCGCGAGGGCGCGATGCGGGTCTACGTCAGCGCCGGCACCGGGTCGTGGGGGCCGCCGGTGCGCTTCGGCACGAGCCCCGAGATCACGCTGATCCGGCTCGTTGCCGCCTGAGCGCGGGGCCTCGGGCCGCCGGTGCGGGCTAGTGGCGCGTGAGCGCGACGATCTCGCGCCGGATCTCGCGCAGCTTCGCCTTGACGGCGAGCGCGTTCTCCTTGCCCAGGCGCATCATGATCTTCTGCCCGGCGGAGCGGGACTCGAGATCGGGGTCGGAGAACTTGTAGATCACGGGCGACTGCACGACCTTCGCCGGCGCGTCGAGCTCCGGCGCGGCGATCATGTCGTCGATCGCCGCGATGAGGCGGTCGTTGAAATGCCTGCCGGGATAACCGAGCTCCTCGTAGGCGCGCTGGAACAGCGGATAGGTCGCCGCATAGCGCTCGGCGAGCGCGCGCGCGTCGATCGACCCGAAGATGTGCACGTAGGGGACATAACGCCTCGTGTTCGAGGCGTCGATGTCCAGGCCGGCGCCCGTGTCGGTCACCGCGAGCGTCCCGGGCGCCCGATGCAGCGGCACCGTGCGCGTCGAGCCGGTCGGGCGCGGCAGGTTGTCCACCGTCGCGACGATATGGCGCACCAGCATGTCGGGAATGAAGAAGCGCTCGAAGGTCTTCTTCCCGACCAGGCCGCTGATCGACTTTCCGATCATCGCGTCGCTGTTCTCGAGGGTGGGCAGCGCCTCCTCGGACGCGCGCG
Organism: Burkholderiales bacterium; assembly: GCA_036518595.1. GTDB lineage: Bacteria > Pseudomonadota > Gammaproteobacteria > Burkholderiales > SG8-39 > VBDM01. Next base: position 157 of record DATDMW010000170.1, on the reverse strand, counting down.
GCTGCATCTCGTAGCGCGGGGCGGCGTCGGCGGGCGGCGCGGGCGTTGCAGGCGCCGCCTTCTCGGCCGGCGCGGGAACCGGCGCCTCGGGCGCTCGCACGTCCTCGCGGCGATGAAGGCCGTAGAAGGCCGCCGCCGCGGCGACCAGGACGGCGAG
>DATDMW010000169.1:0-7937 GCA_036518595.1 Burkholderiales bacterium | reverse complement strand
CCGGCGACGCGGCGAGCGGTGACCGGCTCGCGCAGGACGACGAAGCCGAGGATCGCCGTGACCGCGAAGCCCATCTGGGCCACCGGCGCGACCACGCTCGCCTCGCCGGCCTGGAGTCCTTTGGCAAGAAGGACGAACGCGACGACGAGGAGGATCGCGCTGACCGGAGCGAACCGCAGCGCCACCGCCGACGGCCGGATGTCGCGCTCGGTGTACGCGGTGAACAGCGTCGACACCGAGACCGCGACGACGCCTTGCGAGGCGACCATCGTGATCGGGGTCGCGCCCAGGCGCAGTCCGAGCTTGTACAGGAAGCTCAGGACGCCGACCGACACCGTGGCGACCAGCACGCGGGCGAGCGACGCGGCGCGCTCGCCGCCTGCGGTCGCGCCCGCGGCGCCGGGCCGCGCGACCAGCAGCCAGACCGCGACGAGCGCCAGGGCGAGTCCCGCCGTCTTCGGCGCGGTCAGCGGCTCGCCGAGCAGCGCGATCCCGAGCGCCGCGGTCACGACGAAGCTCAGCCGGAAGATGGTCGCGTTGGTGCTGACCGCGCCGTGGCGCAGGCTCCAGGCGAAGTTGTAGTAGCCGACGACGGCGAGCACGCCCGCGACCAGCCCCCAGGCCGCGCCGCGCGAGTACGCGAGCGTGCCCGTCGCGGCGCCGTAGAGGATCGCGAGCGGCGTGAAGAACCACGTCTGCACCATGAGGAACCGGTGCGGCTGCGCGCCCGCCGCGGCGGCGCGCTTGTAGACGAAATCGGCGAGGCCGTAGAGGACGAGCGCGCCGAGCGCGTAGGACAGGCCCGGGGTCAAGCGGCGCTCAGGCGAAGCGTTGCGCCGCGCGCGCCCGCGCCTTCGCCGCCTCCTCCTCGCGGTTGCGCGGCGGCGCGCTCGTTTCGAGCGAGACGAGCAGCTTCTTCGACACCGCCGCGACCTCGTCGACGGCAAGAGCAAACGCCGCCTCGTTCGCCTTCGACGGCTTGTGGAAGCCCGAGAGCTTGCGCACGAACTGCAGAGAGGCCGATCGGATCTCCTCGTCGGTGACGGGAGGCTGGAAATTGAACAGAGTCTTGATGCTTCGGCACATGATGGTTACTTGTCGATGATCTTTATCGAAGTGAGGATTGCCTTCTTTCATTCCGCCTCGTCGATCCACGCCATCTGGATCGCCTCGAGGATCTTCTCGCCGCAGCGGTTCGGATCGTCGGCGAAATCGTCGAGCTCCTGGACCCATTTGAACAGGTCCGTAAACCGGATCGTCTTGGGATCGACGTCCGGATATTTGTCGACCAGGGCGATGGCGATGTCCTGGGTGTCGGTCCACTTCATGTCGGTCGCGCCTCCCTTCCGAAAAGCAGATCCTTCGCTTCGCTCAGGATGACAAGCTATTTGCTTTCTGACACCTGGTTGATGGTGTACTTCGGGATCTCGATGGTGAGGTCCTCGTCCTGCACCACCGCCTGGCACGAGAGCCGCGACTGCGCCTCGAGCCCCCAGGCCTTGTCCAGCAGGTCGTCCTCGCGCTCCTCCGACGGGTCGAGCGAGTCGAAGCCCTTGCGCACGATCACGTGGCAGGTGGTGCACGCGCACGACTTCTCGCAGGCGTGCTCGATCTCGACGCCGTTCTCGAGCAGGGTGTCGCAGATCGAGACGCCCTCCTTCGCCTCGATGACCCTGCCTTCGGGCGCGAGCGCGGCGTGCGGCAGCACGGTGAGCTTCGGCATCAGCGGATGTCGGCGACGCTCTTGCCGGCGAGCGCACGCCGGATCGACCGGTCCATGCGGCGCGCCGCGAAGGGCTCGGTGGCGCGGTTGGCGCGCTCGATCGCGATCTTGATGACCTGCGCATCGGTGCCGGCGATCGCGTCCTCGAGGGCCGCGAGCGCGGCGTCGATGCCGGGCCTCTCCCCGGCCTCGACCAGGTCCGGGTCCTCCTGCAGCGCTGCGCGCACCGCGGCCGCCATGCGCTCGCCTTCGACGCGCCGCTCGAGCAGCTGGCGCCGGTGCACGTCGGCGTCGGCGTGCTCGATCGAGTCGCGCAGCATGCGCGTCACCTGCTCGTCGGTGAGGCCGTAGGACGGCTTGACCGCGACCGAGGCCTCGACACCGGTGGTGGCCTCGCGCGCCGACACCGCGAGCAGGCCGTCGGCGTCCACCTGGAAGGTGACCTTGATGCGCGCCGCGCCCGCGGGCATCGGCGGGATGCCGCGGAGCTCGAAGCGCGCGAGCGAGCGGCAGTCGGACGCGAGCTCGCGCTCGCCCTGCAGCACGTGGACCGCCATCGCGCTCTGCCCGTCCTTGAAGGTCGTGAACTCCTGCGCGCGCGCGACCGGGATCGTCGAGTTCCTCGGCACGACCTTCTCGACCAGGCCGCCCATGGTCTCGATGCCGAGCGAGAGCGGGATCACGTCGAGCAGCAGCCAGTCGTCGCCGGGCCGGCGGTTGCCGACCAGCACGTTCGCCTGGATCGCGGCGCCGAGCGCCACCACCTTGTCGGGATCGAGATTGTTGAGCGGCGCCTGGCGGAACAGCTCGGCGACCGCGGCCTGCACGTGCGGCATGCGCGTCGCGCCGCCGACCATCACCACGCCTTTCACCTCCGACACGTCGAGCTTCGCGTCGCGCAGCGCCTTGCGCGTCGGGCCGAGCGTCTTGGCGACGAGATGCTTCGTCATCTCGTGGAAACGGCGGCGCGTGATCGTCACGTCGACCGTCTCGCCGCTCCCGAGCGATGCCGTGATGCGTGCCTCGTCGTGCAGCGTCAGGAACTCCTTCGCCGCGCGCGACTTCACCAGCAGCAGGCGCGTGTCCTCGTCCGAGACGGGCGCGAGCTTCGCCTCCTCGACCACCCAGCAGAACAGGCGGTGGTCGAAGTCGTCGCCGCCGAGCGCGGCGTCGCCGTTCGTCGCCATCACCTCGAACACGCCCTTCGAGAGGCGCAGGATCGAGAGGTCGAAGGTGCCGCCGCCCAGGTCGTAGACGGCGTAGATGCCCTCCGAGGCGTTGTCCAGCCCGTAGGCGATCGCGGCCGCGGTCGGCTCGTTCAGCAGCCGCAGCACGTTCAGGCCCGCGAGGCGCCCCGCGTCCTTCGTCGCCTGGCGCTGCGCGTCGTCGAAGTAGGCCGGCACCGTGATCACCGCACCCGTCAGCGGGCCCGAGAGCGACTCCTCGGCGCGCCCGCGCAGCACCTTCAGGATCTCGGCCGAGACCTCGACCGGCGATTTCACCCCGGCGACGGTGCGGATCTGCACCATCCCCGGCGAATCGACGAACTGGTACGGGCTGTTCTCGACGTAGGTGACGTCCTTCAGGCCGCGCCCCATGAAGCGCTTCACCGACACGATCGTGTTGCGCGGGTCGCGCGCCTGCCGGGCCTCGGCCGCGTGTCCCACCTCGACCCCGTCGGGACGGTAGCGCACGATCGACGGCAGCAGCGCGCGTCCCTCGCGGTCGTTCAGCACCACGGCGATGCCGTTGCGCACCGTCGCGACCAGCGAGTTGGTCGTGCCGAGGTCGATGCCGACCGCGAGGCGGTGCTCGTGCGGCGCCGGCGACTGGCCCGGCTCGGAGATCTGGAGCAGCGCCATCTAGAGGTCGTCCTCGGCCGCGGCGATCTCCTCGCCGAGCTTCTCCATGAACATCAGCCGCCGCAGCGTGCCCGCCGCCCCGTTCCAGTCCCTGGCGCCGAGCTGCGCCTCGATCTCGAGCAGCAGCGCGCCGCGGCCGCCCTGCAGCCGGTCGCGCAGGTCCGCGAGCTTCTCGCCGTTCTCGGCGTCGACCGCCTGCTCGAGCGCCTCGCGCAGCTCCATCTGCTGCACGAGGAAGTCGTGCGGCATGGCGGTATTGGTCTCCAGCTCGGGATCCACGCCGTGCAGCTGCAGCAGGTACTTCGCGCGCTCCACCGGCGATTTGAGCGTCCGGTACGCGTCGTTCACCCGCGTCGCCAGCTCCATGGCCACGCGCTGCTGCGCCTGCGGCGCGGCGGCGAAGCGGTCGGGATGGACTTCGCGCTGCAGCTGGCGATAGCGCGACTCCAGCGCCGCGAGGTCGATGTCGAAGCCCGCGGCGAGGCCGAAGAGCTCGAAGTGGGTCTGACTCTGGTTCATCCGGGTGCAAAAAAGGGGCTTGCGCCCCTTTTCATCAAGACGTCGCTGGATCCCCGCTTGCGCGGGGATGACGTCATACGTTGAAGCTCTCCCCGCACCCGCACTGGTCCTTCACGTTCGGGTTGCGGAACTTGAAGCCCTCGTTCAGGCCCTCGCGCGCGAAATCGAGCTCGGTGCCGTCGAGGAAGGCGAGGCTCTTCGGGTCGACGACGATCTTGATCCCCCGGCTCTCGAAGGTCTTGTCCTCGGGGTTCACGACGTCGGCGTACTCGAGCTTGTACGCGAGCCCCGAGCAGCCCGAGGTGCGCACGCCCAGGCGCAGTCCCACGCCCTTCCCGCGCTTGGCGAGGAAGGCCTTGATATGGGTCGCGGCAGGCTCGGTGAGCGTGATCATCCCTAGGCCACCTTCTTGGCCTCGACCGGAGCGGGCTCGGTCAAGCCGTGCTTCTTGCGGTAATCCGAGATCGCCGCCTTGATCGCGTCCTCGGCGAGGATCGAGCAGTGGATCTTCACCGGCGGGAGCGCGAGCTCCTCGGCGATCTGCGTGTTGCGGATCTTCTCGGCCTCGTCGATCGACTTGCCCTTCACCCACTCGGTGACGAGCGAGGACGACGCGATCGCCGACCCGCAGCCGTAGGTCTTGAAGCGCGCGTCCTCGATGATGCCCTGCTCGTTCACCCTGATCTGCAGCTTCATGACGTCGCCGCAGGCCGGCGCGCCGACCATGCCCGTGCCGACGCCCTCGTCGTTCTTGTCGAACGAGCCGACGTTGCGCGGGTTCTCGTAGTGATCGATGACCTTGTCGCTGTATGCCATGTCAATTCCTCAATGTGCAGCCCACTGCACGGTATTCAAGTCGACGCCTTCCTTGTGCATTTCCCAGAGGGGCGACAGCTCGCGCAGCTTGGCGATCTTGCGCTTGAGCAGGTCGACCGTGTAGTCGACCTCCTCCTCGGTCGTGAAGCGGCCGAGCGTGAACCGGATCGAGCTGTGCGCCAGCTCGTCGCTGCGTCCCAGCGCGCGGAGCACGTAGGACGGCTCGAGGCTGGCCGAGGTGCACGCGGATCCCGAAGAAACGGCGACGTCCTTGATCGCCATGATCAGGGATTCGCCTTCGACGAAGTTGAAGCTGACGTTGAGGTTGCCCGGGATGCGCCGCTCGAGGTCGCCGTTGACGTAGATCTCCTCGATTTCCTTGATGCCCTTCAGCAGCCTGTCGCGCAGCATGCGGATGCGCTCGTTCTCGGTCGCCATCTCGGCCCTGGCGATGCGGAAGGCCTCGCCCATGCCCACGATCTGGTGCGTCGCCAGCGTCCCCGAGCGGAAGCCGCGCTCGTGCCCGCCGCCGTGGTTCTGCGGCTCGATGCGCACGCGCGGCTTGCGGCGCACATAGAGCGCGCCGATGCCCTTCGGCCCGTAGACCTTGTGCGCGGTCACCGTGAGCAGGTCGATCTTCAGCTTCTGCAGGTCGATCGGCACCTTGCCCGCGGCCTGCACCGCGTCGCAATGGAAGACGATGCCCCGGGCGCGGCAGATCTCGCCGATCTCGGCGATCGGCTGGATCACGCCGATCTCGTTGTTCACCATCATGATCGAGACGAGGATCGTGTCCGGGCGGATCGCGGCTTCCAGCTTCTTCAGATCGACGAGGCCGTTGGGCTCCGGGTCGAGGTAGGTCGCCTCGAAGCCCTGGCGCTCGAGCTCGCGCACCGTGTCGAGCACGGCCTTGTGCTCGGTCTTCTGCGTGATGATGTGCTTGCCCTTGCCCTTGTTGAAGTTCGCGGCGCCCTTCAGCGCGAGGTTGTTGCCCTCCGTCGCGCCCGAGGTCCAGACGATCTCCTTGGGATCGGCATTGAGCAGCGCGGCGACGTGGCCGCGCGCCTCCTCGACCGCCTTCTCCGCCTCCCAGCCGAATGCGTGCGATCGGCTCGCCGGGTTGCCGAAGTGCTCGGTCAGGTACGGGATCATCTTCTGCGCCACGCGCGGATCGACCGGCGTGGTCGCGGAGTAGTCGAGATAGATGGGAAGCTTCACGCTCATGCCGACACCGTATTCGAAGCGGTCGTGCTTTCCTTGCAGCGCTTGTCCTGCAGCACCTTGGGCTCGTGCTCGTGATCCTTGCGCGCCGCCTGCTGCGCCACCAGGTCGGACAGCTTCACCGAGTCGAGGTACTCGTACATCTTCTCGTTCAGCGTCGCCCACAGGTTGTGCGTCATGCAGCGGCGGTCGTCCTTGCAGTTCTCGCGGCCGCCGCACTGCGTGGCGTCGAGCGGCTCGTCGACCGCGGTCACGATGTCGGCGACCGAGAGCTTGTCGATCCCGCGCGCGAGCGTGTAGCCGCCGCCCGGGCCGCGCACGCTCTCGACGAGCGTGTGCCGGCGCAGCTTTCCGAACAGCTGCTCGAGGTACGACAGCGAGATGCTCTGGCGCTGGCTGATGCCGGCCAGCGTCACCGGCCCTTTCCCGCCGTTCAGGGCGAGATCGAGCATGGCGGTGACGGCGAAACGTCCTTTGGTGGTGAGTCTCATCGTTGGCGCTCCGGGACCCCTTGCGTAGGTCAGGCTAATACCTGAGGAATACGCTCAAGTATAGGATATCCGACAAATCCGATCAACCTTTGTTTCAGGTCAACCCTTGTTCACGACCCGAGGCATCTGCCGCTGGGTCTCGCCCCGCTCGCGCTTCAGGCTCTCGATTTCCTCGAGAATCAGGGCGATGCGCTGGTCGATGTCGACCGAGTGGTCGAGCAGACCGGAAACGGCCTTGGCCAGCGGATCGTCCTCGGCCTTCGCGCTGACGGCATAGGCCGAAAAGCCCAGCGTGGCGGCCTTCTCCTCGCGCGATCGATCCTGCTCGTCGACCATGATCCGGGCCGGGATCCCGACCGCGGTGGCGCCGGGGGGCACGTCCTTCACCACGACGGCGTTCGAGCCCACGCGTGCGCGGTCGCCGACGCTGATCGGCCCGAGCAGCTTCGCCCCGGCGCCGATCACCACGCCATTGCCGAGGCTCGGGTGGCGCTTGCCGCGCTTCCAGGTCGTCCCGCCGAGCGTCACGCCGTGGTAGAGCGTGCAGTCGTCGCCGATCTCGGCGGTCTCGCCGATGACGACGCCCATGCCGTGATCGATGAAGAAGCGCCGGCCGATGTTCGCGCCCGGGTGGATCTCGATCCCGGTGAGAAAGCGCCCGAGGTGCGACACGAAGCGCGCGGGCCAGCGGATGCGGTGGCGCCAGAGCCAGTGCGCGAAGCGATGAACCATGACCGCGTGCAGGCCCGGGTAGCACGTCAGCACCTCCCAGGTGTTTCGCGCCGCCGGGTCGCGCTCGAAGATGCTCGCTATGTCCTCGCGGATCCTGCCGAACATGCCGGTTTTCCCATTCGAATCCGGCATTATGGGAAACCCCTAACGATTTGGTCAACTATTTTCGGACGTTCTTTCGCTTGGGCGACCCCGGCTCCCATGCGGACAGCATGCCGCGCAGGATGTTGACCTCCTCGCGCTCCAGCCGCGCACGCCCGAAGAGGCGCCGCAGCCGCTCCATCAAACGCCCGGGATTCGCAGGGTCGAGAAAACCCGCGTCGACCAGGCTGCGCTCGAGCTGGTCATAGAAGGCCTCGACGCCCTCGTGGGTGGCGTAGTCGGGCAGCCGGTCCCGCGCCGGCGGGCCCGCGCTGGACGCGCGCCGCACCTCGTAGGCCAGGACCTGCACGGCCTGGGCGAGGTTGAGCGACGAATGCTCCGCATCCGCCGGGATGGTCGCGAGGCGGCCGCACTTGAGCACGTCCTCGTTCGAGAGGCCCGCGGTCTCGTGGCCGCAGACCATGGCCGCAT
>DATDMW010000168.1:0-19523 GCA_036518595.1 Burkholderiales bacterium | reverse complement strand
AAGCAGGGGTTCGAGGGGTTGCTGGCGGTGCGGCGCTATCTCGATTTCGAGCGGGGACGGTAGTGCCGTGTACGAGGACCTCATCGGCGAGGTCGAGGACTTCCACGGCGACCTCGTCCGCAACATCCAGACGATCCGCGTCTCGCAGGACCTGTTCGACGACCTCTCGGACGATCCCGCCGAGCGCGCCGTCGCGGTCGCGGCCGAGGGTGTCGCGCGCATCGCGAGCGCCGCGCCGCTGATCACGCGGCCCTTCGACTACGGCAGCGTCGTCACGTACCCGTTCGTCGAGTGGAACGGCCACGCGACGCGCTTCTCCGACGGCCTCGCCTACGGCGTGTGGTACGGCTCGCTCGAGCTCGAGACCACGGTGTACGAGACCGTGCACCACCGCCACCGCTTCCTCGCCGATGCGTTCCCGGGCGAGGACCGCGCCATCGCGAACGAGCGCCGCGTGTTCGAGGTGCGCTGCGACGCGATCCTGATCGACCTCCGCGGCCGGGAGAGGAAGGAGAAGCGCCTGGTCGACCGCTCGAGCTACGCCTTCACGCAGCCGCTGGGCCGGTACCTGCACGACCAGGGACAGAACGGCCTGCTGGTGCGCTCGGCGCGCGACATCCGCCCGAAAGGCGGCGTCAACGCCGCGCTCTTCCGCGCCGAGGCGCTCGCGAACGTGCGCGACCTGTGCCACCTGACGTACCTCATGAACCCGACGAAGGACTCGGCGCGCGTCGAGCGCACGCCGGGGCGGCTGTGGATGGAGATCCGGCCCAGCCGCCTGGCGTAGCTAGCGCCCCTCGTGAAACAGGATCGCCATGCACACGAGGTTCTCGTAGCGCCCGTCGACGCGCACGGCGTTGCGCTTGAGGCCCTCGACCGCGAAGCCGGCCTTCTCGTAGAGCTCGCGGGCGCGCGCGTTCGGCTCGCGCACGGTCAGCTCGACGCGCGTCAGCCCCATCTCGTGCGCGTTCTCGAGCGTCGCGCGCAGCAGCTCGCGGCCGATGCCGCGCCCGCGGTGCGAGGCGAGGACGCCCATCCCGAGCATCCCGGAGTGCGCGAACGCCGGGCGCTCGAGCGAGGAGATGTCGCACCAGCCGACCACCTCGCCGCCGTCGACGGCGACGAAGTGCGGCCGGTTCGCGCGCAGGTTGCCCAGGACGAACACGGTCACCGCCTCGACCGGCGGCGCCTCGAGGAAGGCGAGGTACTTGCGCTCGCGGGCGACGCTGTCGAGCGCCGACCGGTAGCCCTCGATGTGCTGTTCTTCCATGGGGACGACGCGCCAGGTCATCGGCGGGATTTTATCTTCAACCTCCCGCCCAATAAAAAAGGCGCCACGGAGGGCGCCTTTCGAGTTCCAACTTTCGCTGTTCTTCTTCTTGATCTCTCCCTGTTCTTGTTCGCGAGCGAGTTTCTTGTTGTTTCTTGTTATTTCTTGCGCCGCAGCTTGCGGATCGCGGCCAACTGGGCGGCGAGTGTAGCAACTTCCGCCTCGACTGTCGCCACTTGTTCTTGGCTTTTTGCGTTTTTTCTCGCTTCCTCGGCGCGGGCCAGCGCCTCGGTCGCCTTGGCCTCGTCCAGGTCGTGGCCCCGGATCGCCGTGTCGGCGAGCACCGTGACCACCCCGGGCTGGACCTCGAGGATCCCGCCCTGGACGAAGATCAGCTCCTCCTCGCCCCCGCCCGCCGGCTGGATCCGGACCGATCCCGGCTTGATCCGCGTGATGAGCGGCGTATGGCGCGGATAGATGCCGAGCTCGCCCGCCTCGCCCGGGAGGGCGACGAACGTCGCCTCGCCGGAGTAAATGCTCTCTTCGGCGCTGACGACGTCGACGTGGATGGTGTGGGCTTCGGCCATTACGCTTTCGCCGTCTCTTTCTTCATCTCCTCGGCCTTGGCGAACGCTTCCTCGATCGGCCCGACCATGTAGAACGCCTGCTCGGGCAGGGCGTCGCACTCGCCGTTCACGATCATCTTGAAGCCCTTGATCGTGTCCTTGAGCGGGACGTACTTGCCTTCCTGGCCGGTGAAGTTGCGCGCCACCGTGAACGGCTGCGAGAGGAACCTCTGGATCTTGCGGGCGCGCGAGACCGCGAGCTTGTCCTCGGGCGAGAGCTCGTCCATGCCCAGGATCGCGATGATGTCGCGCAGCTCCTTGTAGCGCTGCAGCGTCGCCTGCACCGCGCGCGTCGTGTTGTAGTGGTCCTCGCCGATCGTGTTCGGGTCGACCTGGCGCGAGGTCGAGTCGAGCGGGTCGACCGCCGGGTAGATCCCGAGCGCCGCGATGTCGCGCGAGAGCACGACGGTCGCGTCGAGGTGGCCGAAGGTCGTCGCGGGCGACGGGTCGGTCAGGTCGTCCGCGGGCACGTACACCGCCTGGATCGACGTGATCGAGCCGGTCTTGGTGGACGTGATCCGCTCCTGGAGCTTGCCCATCTCCTCCGCGAGCGTCGGCTGGTAGCCGACCGCGGAGGGCATCCGGCCGAGCAGCGCCGAGACTTCCGTCCCCGCGAGCGTGAAGCGGTAGATGTTGTCGATGAACATCAGGACGTCGCGGCCCTCGTCGCGGAAGTACTCCGCCATGGTGAGGCCGGTCAGCCCGACGCGCAGCCTGTTGCCCGGCGGCTCGTTCATCTGCCCGAACACCATCGCCACCTTCGACTCGGTGATGTTCTTCAGGTTGATGACCTCGGCCTCGATCATCTCGTGGTAGAAGTCGTTGCCCTCGCGCGTGCGCTCGCCGACGCCGGCGAACACCGACAGGCCCGAGTGCTGCGTGGCGATGTTGTTGATCAGCTCGAGCATGTTCACCGTCTTGCCCACGCCCGCGCCGCCGAACAGCCCGATCTTGCCGCCCTTCGCGAACGGGCAGATCAGGTCGATGACCTTGATGCCGGTCTCGAGCAGCTCGACCGAAGGGCTGAGCTCGTCGAACTTCGGCGCGGCCTGGTGGATCGAGCGCTTCTCCTTCGACTGGATCGGCCCCGCCTCGTCGATCGGGCGCCCGAGCACGTCCATGATGCGCCCGAGCGTGCCCTGGCCGACGGGCACCGAGATCGGCGCTCCGGTGCTCTTCACCTTCATGCCGCGGCGCAGGCCGTCGGAGGAGCCGAGCGCGATGCAGCGCACGATGCCGTCGCCGAGCTGCTGCTCGACCTCGAAGGTGAGCCCCTTCTCCGCGAAGCTCTTCCCGCTGTCCTCGAGCACGAGCGCGTCGTAGACCCTGGGCATCGCCTCGCGCGGGAATTCGATGTCGATCACCGCGCCGATCGACTGGACGATGGTTCCGATGCTTTGTGCTTCTGCCATGGTTTTCCTCAAACGGCGGCCGCGCCGCCCACGATTTCAGAGATCTCTTTGGTGATCGCCGCCTGCCGGTTCTTGTTGTAGATGAGCGTCAGCTCGTCGATCAGGGTGGCGGCGTTGTCCGAGGCGGCCTTCATCGCGACCATGCGCGCCGACTGCTCGGAGGCCATGTTCTCGGACACCGCCTGGTAGATGATCGCCTCGATGTAGCGCGTCAGCACCTGGTCGAGCACCGCGCGCGCCTCGGGCTCGTAGATGTAGTCCCACGCGCCCTGCGGCACCCCGATCTTCTCGCCGGTGAGCGGCAGCAGCTGCTCCATCACCGGCTCCTGCTTCATGGTGTTGATGAACTTCGTGTAGAAGAGCATCAGCTTGTCGAAGCGGTCGGCGACGAAGCCGTCGAGCATCACCTTCACCGCGCCGATCAGCTTGTCCATGTGCGGCCGGTCGCCGAGCTGCACCACGTGCGAGACGACGTTCGCGCCCAGGCGCTGCATGAAGCCGAAGCCCTTGCCGCCGATCGCGCACACCTCGACCTTCTCGCCCTGCGCCTGCCATGCCTTGTACTGTGTGAGGGCCAGCCGCAGCAGGTTGGTGTTCAGCGCGCCGCACAGCCCCTTGTCGGTGGTGACGACGATGATGCCGACGCCCTTCACCGTGTCGCGCTCGACCAGGAACGGGTGGCGGTACTCGGGGTTCGCGTGGCTGATGTGCGCGGCGACGTTGCGGATCTTGTCGCCGTACGGGCGCGCGTGGCGCATGCGGTCCTGGGCTTTGCGCATCTTCGACGCGGCCACCATCTCCATCGCCTTGGTGATCTTGCGCGTGTTCTGCACGCTCCGGATCTTCATCCGGATTTCCTTGGTTCCTGGCATCAGAAGCTGCCGCTCTTCTTCCAGTCCTCGATCGCGCTCTTCAGCGCCTTCTCGGCGTCCGCCGGGAGGTCCTTCTTGTCCTCCATGCTCTTCACGAGCGGCGCGTACTTGGTCTTCAGGTAGTCGCGCATCGAGCGCTCGGCGGCGAGCGCCTTCCTGACGTCGATGTCGTCGAAGTAGCCGTTGTTGACCGCGAACAGCGTCAGCGCCATCTCCCAGACCTGGAGCGGCTGGTACTGCGGCTGCTTCATCAGCTCGGTGACCATGCGGCCGCGCTCGAGCTGCCGGCGGGTCGCCTCGTCGAGGTCGGAGGCGAACTGCGCGAAGGCCGCGAGCTCGCGGTACTGCGCGAGCGCGAGGCGCACGCCGCCGCCCGTGTCCTTCCTCTTCATGATCTTGGTCTGCGCCGCGCCGCCGACGCGCGACACCGAGATGCCCGCGTTGATCGCGGGACGGATGCCGGCGTTGAACAGGTCGGTCTCGAGGAAGATCTGGCCGTCGGTGATCGAGATGACGTTCGTGGGAACGAACGCGGTCACGTCGCCCGCCTGCGTCTCGATGATCGGCAGCGCCGTGAGCGACCCGGTCCTGCCTTTCACCTCGCCGCCCGTGTACTTCTCGACGTACTCCTCGTTCACGCGCGCGGCGCGCTCGAGCAGGCGCGAGTGCAGGTAGAAGACGTCGCCCGGGTACGCCTCGCGGCCCGGCGGGCGGCGCAGCAGCAGCGAGATCTGCCGGTACGCCCACGCCTGCTTGGTCAGGTCGTCGTAGATGATGAGCGCGTCCTGGCCGCGGTCGCGGAAGTACTCGCCCATGGTGCAGCCCGCGTAGGGCGCGATGTACTGCATCGCCGCCGACTCCGACGCCGACGCCGCGACCACGATCGTGTACGCCATCGCGCCGTACTCCTCGAGCTTCCGGACGACGTTGGCGATGGTCGAGGCCTTCTGCCCGATCGCGACGTAGACGCAGATCAGGTCCTTGCCCTTCTGGTTGATGATGGTGTCGACCGCGACCGCGGTCTTTCCCGTCTGCCGGTCGCCGATGATCAGCTCGCGCTGGCCGCGGCCGACCGGCACCATGGCGTCGATCGCCTTGAGGCCCGTCTGCACCGGCTGCGACACGGACTTGCGGTGGATCACGCCCGGCGCGATCTTCTCGATCGGCTCGGAGCGCTGGGTGGCGATCGCGCCCTTGCCGTCGATCGCCTGGCCGAGCGAGTTCACCACGCGCCCGAGCAGCTCGGGCCCCACGGGCACCTCGAGAATGCGCCCGGTGCACTTCACCGTGTCGCCCTCGGTGATGTGCTCGTAGGCGCCGAGCACCACCGCGCCGACCGAGTCGCGCTCGAGGTTGAGCGCGAGGCCGAAGGTGTTGCCCGGGAACTCGAGCATCTCGCCCTGCATCGCGTCGGACAGCCCGTGGATGCGGCAGATGCCGTCGGTGACGGTCACCACCGTCCCTTGCGTGCGCACGTCGGCCGAGAGCGCGAGGTTCTGGATCTTCGCGCGGATCAGCTCGCTGATTTCGGAGGGGTTCAGTTGTTGCATGGAAGCTCCTGCTGGATTCTGTGTAGTGCGTTAAGACTTGAGCGCGCTTGCCATGTCGGCGAGCTTGCCGCGCACCGAGCCGTCGATGACCTCGTCGCCGACGGCGATGCGCACGCCGCCGATCAACTCCTTGTCGACGACGACCTTGGCGTCGATCTTGCGCTTGAAGCGGCGCTCGAGGTCGCCCACGAGGCCTTCCAGCTGGCCGTTCGCCATCGGGAAAGCGGTGCGGATCTCGGCCTCGACCACGCCTTCGCGCTCGTGCCGCAGCGACTCGAACTGCGCGCTGATCTCCGGGAGCAGCGTCAGGCGGTCGTTCGCCATCAGCACGCGCACCAGGTTCTGCGCCTCGGCCGGGATGTCGGCGCCGGCGAGCGCGGCGATCAGCCCGTAGAGCTGGTCCTCGCGCACCTTCGGGTCGCCGATCAGCGCCCGGACCCGCGGATCCGCCGCCGACGAGGCCATCGCGGCGAGCAGCTGCGACCACTTCGCCAGCGCGCCCGTCTTGTCGGCGAGGCCGAACACGGCCTCGGCGTACGGGCGCGCGATCGTCGCGGTTTCAGCCACTAGATCTCCTTCTTCAGCTGCGCGAGCAGCTCGGCGTGCGCCTGGGCGTTCACCTCGCGGCGCAGGATCTTCTCGGCGCCGGCGACGGCGAGCGCCGCGACCTGCTCGCGCAGCGTCTCGCGCGCGCGCGACACTTCCTGGTCGATCTCGGCCTTCGCGGCGGCCTTCTCGCGGCTGCCCTCGTCGCGGGCGGCGGTGCGCGCCTCGTCGACTAGCTGCGCGGCGCGCTTCTCGGCCTGCGCGACGATCTCGGCGGCGCGCTCGCGCGCCCCGCGCAGCTCGGCCTCGGCCTGCTGCGCCGACGTGAGCAGCGACTGGCGGCCCTTCTCGGCGGCGGCCAGCCCTTCCGCGATCGTCCTCTGGCGCTCGGCGATGATGCGCTGGAAATACGGCCACACGAACTTCATGCAGAACCAGATGAACAGGGCGAACCAGATCACCTGGCCGATCAGTGTTGCGTTGACGTTCACTGCCCTCTCCCTGCGGGACCGCTCAGCCGCCCTTGACCGCGCCGATCAGCGGGTTGGCGTAGAGCAGCAGCACCGCAATGGCGGTCGCGATCGCCGTGAACGCGTCGAGCAGGCCGGCGACGATGAACATCTTCACCTGCAGCGTCGGGATCATCTCCGGCTGGCGCGCGGCGCCTTCGAGGAACCGTCCTCCGAGGATGCCGAACCCGATCGCGGTGCCGAGCGCGCCCATGCCGATCAGCAGGCCGGCGGCGATCTGGGTCTGTCCGAAGAACAGCGCTAATGCTTCCATTTTTTTCTCCTGGTTTGCCTAGTCTAGAAAAAGGGTCAATGCGATTCGCTCGCCAGCGACAGGTACACGATGGTCAGCATCATGAAGATGAAGGCCTGGAGCGTGATGATCAAGATGTGGAAGATCGCCCAGCCGAGCGAGAGCACGACGTGGCCGAGGAACGACGACGCGCTGCCGACGTTCGGGCCGCTCCATACGCCGGCGAGCAGCACGATCAGGATGAACAGCACCTCGCCGGCGAACATGTTGCCGAACAGCCGCAGCGCGAGCGACACGGGCTTGGCGAACTCCTCGACCAGCCGCAGGATGAAGTTGACCGGCGCGAGCCACGGCCCGAAGGGCGCGGTGAGCATCTCGCGCAGCAGCCCGACGAAGCCCTTGTAGCGGATGTTGAACACCCAGATCAGCAGGAACACCGTGAGCGACATCGCGAAGGTCGCGTTCGGGTCGGCGGTCGGCACCGGCCGGAAATGCTCGACGTGGAACGTGTGCTCGACGAAGCCCGGGATGAAGTCGACCGGGATCAGGTCGATCGCGTTCATGCAGAAGACCCAGACGAAGATGATGATCGCGAGCGGCGTGACCAGCGCGCTTTCCGCGTGGAAGGTGTCGCGCACCTGCTCGTCGACCATGCCGACGACGATCTCGACGAAGGCCTGCAGCTTGCCGGGGACGCCGTTCCTCGCGCTGCGCGCGGCCCAGTACATCAGGCCGAAGACGACGATGCCGACCAGCCCCGACATCAGCAGCGTGTCGACGTGGAGAGTCCAGAAGCCGCTTCCGACCGTGAGGTTCTGAAGGTGATGCCCGATGTACTCGTTGGCGCTCAGCGGCGCCGCGCTCTCGGCCATGTAGGCTTTTTCTCTTTCCTCAAAAAACAAACAGCAACGCCACCCAGTAGACGGCCAGCGTTGCCATGAACGTCAGCAGCAGCGGCAGCGTGGCCACCTCCGGGAAGAAGATGAGCACCGCCGCGAGCAGGACCACGGTGAGCCCCAGCTTCAGCAGCTCGGCCGCGAAGTGGTTCCGGAGCAGGATCCGGGGATCGTCGGACCGCCCGCCCGTGCGAGAGGCGGCGGTCATTCTCCTGGCGTAGACCCAAGCGGTCGTGAAGCCGATCGCCCCGCCCGCGAAAGCGGAAGCGGCGACCCGCGCGCCAAAGATCGCGAGGAGCGGCAGGGATATCAGCGCGGTGACGAGAACCTGCAGCCCGATGATCCGGTACACCTGGTCCAGCACCGGGTCGCTCGGCCGGCTCTTCTGCCCGCTCACGCCCACCCCGAAGCTGCAAAACCGCGAAATTTTAGGGGAAAACCCGAACCTTCGTCAAACCGAAATACAGATCAAATGCCGATCAAACGGGATAAATCAGGTCGCGCGGCGCGATGTCGGAGTCGAGCACGCAGCACTTCTCGCGGAAGTTGAAGCGCCCGGCCGCGCTGGCGACGCGGTCGGCGTACTGGCCCGAGCACAGCACCTCGGTCTCGCGCCCCGGGTAGGTGCGCAGGACCTGGACGTTCGCCTGCACGCGCAGCTCGTCCGCGCCCGAGACCTGGACGCGGAAGTTGGAGATGAAGTGGCGCTGCGTGTGCGGCTCGTAGTCCTCGGACTGCTGGATCGCGACGATGCGGTCGCGCAGCGCCGACTTGGTCCTGAGCGAAAAGATGTCGTCGTCGGGCCCCAGCCGCAGCGCGCGCCGCGTGGTGAGCCGGTAGGCGCCCGCGTCGAGGAAGAACTCGGGCCACTGCTCGAGGCGCCCGCCGTCGAGGCACTCGGCGTAGCGGAAGTAGAACTCCTGCAGCGCGACGCGCAGGTCGCTCGTGAGCTGGAGCTTGTCGTCCTGGGCCATGCGGCCTCCTAGGCGTACTCCGCCGCGATCCGGATGTCGGCCTCGCCTACGCCCTGGACCTTCGCGTGCAGGCGGTCGCCCGGCTTCACCGGCGACACCCCCGCCGGCGTCCCGGTCATGATCACGTCGCCCGGGTGCAGCGTGTACATCGCCGAGCCGAACTCGATCAGGCGCTGCACGTCGTAGACGAGGTACCTCGTGTTCGAATTCTGGCGCAGCTCGCCGTTCACGGCGATCGAGAGGTCGAGCGCGTTCGGGTCGGCGATCTCGTCGGCGGTCACCAGCCACGGCCCGAGCACCGAGTAGGTGTCGATCGACTTGCGGAAGCACTGCAGCTCGGGGCCGCGCACCGTCATGTCGAGCCCGATCGAGTAGGCGCAGACGTAGTCCATCGCCCGGTCGCGCGGGATCCTGTTCCCTTTCTTGCCGATGATCACCGCGAGCTCCACCTCGTGGTCGTTGCGCCGCTCGGGCCAGCGCAGCCGGATCTCCTCGCCGAAACCGATCAGCGACGAGCCCGCCTTGAGAAAGAGCCCCCAGTCGCCGATGCCCTTCGCGATGTTGGTGCGGCCGTGCGCGATGCCCGGGTCCTTGATCGACTCGGCGATGTGGTCGTTGTAGTTGATCGGCGCGGCGATGATCTTGCCCGGGTTCGCGACCGGCGAGAGCAGCTTCACCTTCGCGAGCGGCTTGCGCTTCGCGCGCGGCGCGAGCTTCTTCGCCGCGGCGATCACTTTCTTCAGGTTGAGGATCAGCGGGTCGCCCTGCGCGAGCGGCCAGCGCTGCTCCGGGATGACGTCGAGCGCCTTCGTGACGTCGAGCACCTCGCCGCCCTGAACGATGCCGAGACGGTTCTTGTCGAAGCGGCAGAGTCTCATCGGCGTGCGGGCGGGCGCGGTTCGGGGAAGCGAAGTATATTCGTTCTCCAAAAGGAGCGGGGCGATGAAGCAGGGCGTGAAGCCGATCCGGCGCGTGGTCACGGGCAACGACGCGCAGGGGCGCTCGCGCGTGCTCTTCGACGGCCCGGCGCCGAACGTCAATCCCGGCGCGGTCGCGGCGAGCGCGGCGATGACCGATCTCTGGGTGTTCGAGTCGTGCCCGGTCGACGTCTCGGGCGAGCGCGACTGCGGCAATCTTCCGTTCCATTTCGAGCCGCCCGAATCGGGCGGGCACCTGCGCATCGTGCAATCGGCGGGCAAGCCCGCGGAATACGACGCGGCGAAGGACCCGTCGGCGGTGCCCGTGCACGAGCCGCGGCGCCGTCCCGGCGGCACCTGGGACAAGGGCGGGCAGAACGCTTTCAGCTCGCCGATCCACAAGTCCGACACCGTCGACTACGGCATCGTGCTCGAGGGCGAGCGCGTGCTGCGGCTCGACGACGGCGAGCGCGTGATGAAGCCGGGCGACGTCGTGGTGCAGCTCGGCAACTGGCACGGCTGGACGAATCCGCGCGGGCCGAGCCTGATGGCGTTCGTGATGATGGGGGCGAAGCTGCCGTGATCGACGCCCTGGCGGTGCGGCGCGTGGTGACGCTCGACGACGAGCGCGGCCGCTCGCGCGCGATCGCCGACGGTCCCGCGCCCGACCTGCGCGCCGATCCGTTCCAGCCCGGCGCGATGTGCAGCCTGATCTGGGCGACCGACAGCACGCCGGCAACGGGCGCGGCGCAGCCCGCGCGCGTCGGAGACGATCTCTCGCCGCCCCGCGGCGGCTCGGTGTGCCGCATCGTGACGATCCCGCCCGACGCCGGCCGCTCTCCGCAGATGCGGCACGCCCGCACGCTCGACTTCACCCTCGTGCTCGAGGGCAGCATCACGCTGATCCTCGACACCGGGGAAGTCGAGCTGAACGCCGGCGACACGCTGGTGCAGCGCGCGACGCGCCACGCGATGAGCAACCGCTCGGGCCGCCCCTGCGTCCTCGCCATCTCCTCGCACGATGCTCGAGCTTGACCGCGCCACGCCCGCGCTCGCGCGGCTGATCGCGCACGACGCGCCGCTCGACCGTCTGCACCACGGCATGAGCTTCGGCGAGGGGCCGCTGTGGAACCGGCGCGACGGGAGCTTCTTCTTCGTCGACATCGTCGGCGACACGATCTGGCGCTGGCGTCCGGGCACCGGCTCCGAGCCCTTCATCCGTCCCTCGACCAAGGCGAACGGCCTCACCTTCGACCGCGAGGGACGGCTGTGCGTCGCGGGCTGGGCCTCGCGCAGCGTCTGGCGCGTGGAGAAGGACGGCAGCGTCAAGACGCTCGCCTCCCACTACGACGGGAAGAAGATCAACAGCCCGAACGACATCGTCGTGAAGTCGGACGGCGCGATCTACTTCACCGACTCGCCCGGCGCGCTCTACAACGTCGGCATGGCGGCCGAGGACGTGCAGCAGTATCTCGACTTCGCGGGCGTGTTCCGCATCGCGCCCGACGGCCGCGTCGACGCGGTGATCACCGACACCGTCTACCCGAACGGCCTGTGCTTCAACCTCGACGAGTCGGTGCTCTACGTGAACGACACGCGCCTCGGCGAGATCCGCGCCTACGACATGAAGCGCGACGGGAGCTGCGGCGCGATGCGACTGCTCCACAAGCTCACGGGGCACGAGCCCGGCATCGCCGACGGCATGAAGCTCGACCGCGAGGGCAACGTCTGGTGCACGGGACCGGGCGGTATCCACGTCATCGCGCCCGACGGCAAGCTCCTCGGGCGGCTGCGCATCCCCGACCATTGCACCAATCTCGCGTGGGGCGGCGAGGACTGGCGCTCGCTGTACATCACGACGTACGCCTCGGTGTACGTCACGCGCGCGAATGTCGCGGGCGTGGCGGTGGGGTGACATGAGCCACGCCTTCGATAAAGTCGCCGGGCCTTACGAGGGCGGCACGGCCGGGGTCGCCTGGGACGGCTCGGCCATGCTCTTCAGCGCGCCGGCGCTGGGTCAGATCCTGCGCTACGACCCGAAGTCGGGAAAGACATCCGTCCTGCGCAAATACACGAACCGCACCAGCGGCATCGCCTTCGCGCCCGACGGCGCGCTCTACGGCTGCCAGGAGAATTCGCGCCGCGTCGTGCGCTTCGAGGCGGACGGCTCGACCACGACCACCGCGTTCCTGCTCGACGGCCGCTACCACAACCACCCGAACAGCCTCGCGATCGACGCGCAGGGCCGGATCTGGTTCAGCGATCCGTGGAGCGAGCTGCGCGCCTCGGGCCCGCAGATCTTCCCGCCGCTCGAGCACGCGTCGGTGCTGCGCCTCGAGCTCGACGCCTTCCGCAAGCTCTGGGCGATCCGGCGCATGACGTACGACACCGCGAGCCCGCGCGCGGTCGCGCTCGCGCCCGACGGCAGGACGCTCTACGTCGCCGAGACCGACAACCGGCCGGGCGGCACGCGCGAGCTGCGCGCTTATCCGATCCGCGAGGACGGCACGCTCGGCGCGTTCGTGCTGCTGCACGTCTTCGGCAGCGATCACCGCGGCGTGCATCGCGGCGTCGAGGGCATGTGCGTGGATCGCGAGGGACAGGTCTACGCGTGCGCGGGCTGGAAGCGCAGCGGCCCGGGACCGCTCGTCTACGTCTTCTCGCCTTCGGGCGCCGTCGTCGAGACGCATTCCGTTCCGGCGGACGAGCCGGTCGGCTGCGCCTTCGGCGGCGGGGATCTCTACGTCACCACGGGCCGTGGCGAGCTCTATCGAGCGCGGGACATCGCAACATGAACCCGATCCGCCGCGGTCTCGCTGCAGTGTGCAGCGTGGTGCTCGTGGCGGCGTGTGCGCCGGACACCTTGAAGAGCGATCCTGCTTACAACTCTTTTCTCGACCAGGTCCAGAAAGACTGTTACTTCGCCCGCATCGGCATCTTCAATGTCGGCGACCTGCTCAAGAACTCCGGGGCGAGCGACAGCGTCTACTTCATCGACGAAACCTCGCGCCTTTACGCGGGCGAGATCACGCGGCAAAGCTGGACGTCGGCGATCACGGCCTTCCTCACCGGCCGGGAAAGCGACCCTGGCGTCCAGTGCGTGCTAAAGCACTTACCGAATCGTTGATCTGCCATGAGCCAAGGAAACATGCGCCCTGACACGAAAACCATCCTCGCCAGCGTCCTCGCGCTCGCCGCAGCGCTGCTCGCGGCCGACGCCGCCGCTCAAGCCTACCCCGAGAAGCCCATCCGCTTCATCGTCGGCCCCGGCCCCGACTCGCTCGCGCGCGTCTTCGGCCAGAAGATGACCGAGGCGTGGGGCCAGCCGGTGATCGTCGAGCAGCGCGGCGGGGGCGGCGGCACGATCTCGGCCGAGGCGGTGGCGAAGGCGCCGCCCGACGGCTACACGCTGCTGCTCGCCACGGGCACGCACACGATCAACCCGTCCGTGTACAAGACCTCGTACGACATCGTGCGCGATTTCGCGCCGGTGACGCTGATCGGCTCGACGCCGTTCGTGCTCGCGGTGCATCCGTCGGTGCCCGTGCATTCGGTCGCCGAGCTGATCGCGCTCGCAAAGTCGAAGCCCGGCAAGCTCAACTACGGCTCGGGCGGCAGCGGCACGCCGCCGCACCTCGCGACCGAGATGCTGAAGGTGATGGCGGGCATCGACATGGTGCACGTGCCGTACAAGACCGTGCCCGCGGCGATCACCGACCTCGTCGCCGGGCAGATCCAGGTGATGTTCACGGTCGGCCCCGCGGGCCTGCCGCAGATCCGTGCCGGGCGCATCCGCGGGCTCGCGGTGTCGACGGCGAAGCGCTCGGCGTTCGCGCCCGAGCTCCCGACCGTCGCCGAGTCCGGATTGCCGGGCTACGACGTCTTCGGCTGGAACGGCGTGCTCGTTCCCGCGGGGACGCCGAAGGCGATCATCGCGAAGCTGCACGACGCCATCGTCGGCGCGATGAAGGAGCCCGCGGTGCGCGAGCGCATGGCGGGATTCGGCTTCGAGCCGGTCGGGAACACGCCCGAGGAGTTCGGCGAGTTCGTGAAGACCGACATCGCGCGCTGGGCGAAGGTGGTGAAGCAGAGCGGGGCGAAGGCGGAGTAGTTCAGGCCGGGACCGGGATGCCTTTGTAGAGCCAGTCGACCTCCCACGCGTTGTGGGGGTCGCGCTGCTCGACCAGCCAGTTGCGCAGGTCGCGCGAGCCGCCGTCGCAGTGGATGATGGCGCCGAACATGCGCGACGTGACCACCACGCGCGTGGTGCGCATATAGCGCTCGTCGCGGTACGCGAGCAGCGCCGGCTCGAGCGTGCCGCCGCCTTTCAAGGCGCCCGCGATCTTCGCCGAGAGCACCACGCCGTCCTCGATCGCCATGCACGCCCCTTGCGCGAGGTACTGCAGCGTCGGGTGCGCGGCGTCGCCGAGCAGGCACACGTTGCCCTTCACCCACTCGGGATTCGGCTCGCGGTCGTGCAGCACCCAGTTCTTGTCCTTGCCGACGTAGGTCAGCATCTCCTGCACGTGCGGCGTGGTGCGCGAGAACACCTCCATCAGCTCGTCGGGCCCGCCGTAGCGCTCGCGCTCGCCCGCCTCGAACCGGCGGCTGACCACGGTGGCGACGTTGTTCATCACCGTGCCGCCGCGGAGGCGATACTGCACGAAGTGCAGGTTCGGGCCGATCCAGATCACCATGTCGTCGAAGTGCGAGGGATCGCGGATCTGGTCCTGCGGCACGACGCCGCGGTAGGTGACGTGGCCCGCGGGGCGCGGGTGCCCGTCGCCGATCACGATCTCGCGCACGCGCGAGCGGATGCCGTCGGCGCCGATCAGGACGCGCCCTTCCGCCTCGCTGCCGTCGGCGAAGCGCGCGACCACGCTCGCGCCCCGGTCCTCGAAATCGACCAGCTCCTTCGACGTGCTCAGCTCGATCTCCGGGCGCCGGCGGCACGCCTCGAGCAGCGCCCCGTGCAGGTCGCGCCGGTGCACCACCGTATACGGCGCGCCGTAGCGCGCGCGGAACTTCGGCCCGCAGTCGATGCGCGTGAGCTCGCGGTCGGTGAGCGCGTCGATCAGGATCAGGTTCTTCGTGAACACCGCCTGCGGCTCGAGGTCCTTCATCACGCCGAGCCAGTCGAGCATGCGGTACGCGTTCGGGCCCTGCTGGATGCCGTAGCCGATCTCGCCGAACTCGCTCGCCTTCTCGAACACGCGCGAGGCGAGCCCGCGCTTCGCGAGCGCGAGCGCGGTGGCGACGCCGCCGATGCCGCCGCCGACGATCAGGATCCGGAGCTGATCGCTTACCATGGAGGCCGTCATCTTAGGCCCAGGTGTGCTGCGCGATCAACGTGCGGCCCATCGACACGGCGCCCAAGGCATAGGAAAATGCCCTTCCCCTCGGAGACGGTCCGGACAGGAGATCCCCATGAAGCAGATCGGCGTAGCCATCGTCGGCACCGGCTGGTGCGGCGGCATCCGCGCGGAGACCTGCGCGGCAAGCCCCCTGGTGAAGAGCCTGCATCTCGCCGAGATCCGCCCGGAGCGCCTCGCCGAGGTCGCCAGGGCGACCGGCTCGAAGACCGCGACCGCGGATTACAAGACGCTCCTGAAGAACGACGAGATCGAGGCGGTCTACGTCTCGGCCACGCCCGAGACCACGCACTACCCGATGACGCGCGACTTCCTCGCGGCCGGCAAGCACGTCTTCCTCGAGAAGCCGATCGCGATGACGCTCGACGAGGCCGACGAGCTGATCGCGCTCGCGAGGAAGAACAAGCTCAAGTTCTCGATCGGCTACTCGCAGCGCTTCAACCCGAAGTTCGCGTACGTGAGGAAATCGATCCGCGAGGGCACGATCGGCACGCCCGTCACCGCGCTCGTCTCGCGACACATCACGCGCGGCCTGGGCAAGAAGATCAGCGGGCGCGTCAAGCTCTCGCCCGCCGCGATGGAGGCGACGCACGACCTCGACTTCGTCCTGTGGTGCCTCGAGCCCGCGAAGCCGATCCGCGTCTACTCGCAGACCAACTACGGCGCCATGCAGCAGTCGAGCGGCCAGCCGATCCCCGACCAGCAGTGGATCAGCGTCACCCTGGACAGCGGGCTCTCGTTCATCGTCGGCGGCGGCTGGAGCCTGCCGCCCGGCTACCCGAACTTCTCCACCACCTGGATCGAGATGGTCGGCACCGAGGGGGCGGTGATGGTCGACGACAGCCACCGCGACGTCGTCCTCAACACCATGAGCAAGGGCATGCAGCTGCCCATGTCCACCATGCCCGGCGAGTTCGTCGAGCACACCTACGCCGGCCCGATGAAGGCCGAGACGCTCCACTTCCTCGAGGCGGTCGTGCACGACCGGCCGGTGATGGTCACGCCCGAGCACGCGCGCATGGTGATGGAGGTGTACATCGCGGCGGATCTGTCGGCGGAGAAGAACGAGCCGGTGAGCCTGCCGATGAAGCCGGCGAAGAGCGTGCGGGCGGCGGCGTAGCGGGCATTCGTCTTTGCTTTTGCCGTTAACAAAGGACCCTTGATTCATTCATTTGCCGGGACGACCTCGAATCACCCGCGATCGCACCGGCAAATGAATGAATCAAGGGTCTCGGTTTAAATGCCCTACTAATCGCCAAATGCCCAAGAAGAACCCCAAGCGCATCGGCCTCGCCATCATCGGCGGCGGCCGCGTCGGATTGTTCCGCGGCGAGGTGGCCGCGCGCCACCCGCAGGTCGATTTCATCGGCCTCGCCGAGCTCAAGCCCGATCGCGCAAAGGAGGTCGGACCGAAGATCAAGGCCGACTTCGTCACCGACGACTTCCGCGCCCTGCTCGCGCGTCCCGAGGTGAACGCCGCCATCATCGCCACCGACGAGCACCTGCACGTCGAGCCCATCCTCGCCGCGGTCGAGCGCAAAATTCCGCTGCTGATCGAGAAGCCGCTCGCGACCACGCTCGCCGACTCCGAGCGCGTCCTGAAAGCGATCCGGACGGCGGGCGTCGACGCCGTCATCGGCTACACGCAGCGCTTCCGCCGCCGCTGGCTCGCGGCGAAGGAGAAGGTGAGGACCGGCGCGCTCGGCGACGTGACGCTCGTCACCTCGCGCGCGTTCATGAACCGCCTCGTCGCGCTCGACAACTACAAGCGCACCGACGACCCCTCGACGATCTCGCCGATGGTGATCTCGGGCACGCACGCGCTCGACATCGTGATGTGGATGATGGAGGCGAAGAAGCCGGTCGAGATCTACGCGCGCTCGGTCGACCGCGCGCTCGGCCCCTTGTGCAGGGGGATCGACGCCACCGCCGGCGTCATTACCTTCGAGGACGGCAGCCTGTACCACTCGGTGATCTCGTGGGCGCTGCCGATCGTGTGGCCGGGTGCGGTCTACAGCCTCGAGGTCGGCATCACCGGCACCGAGGGCGTGCTGACGATCGACGACACGCACCGCGACATCGTGCTCGCGACGACCGGCGCGAGCGGCGAAGGCTACGCGCCCGACCAGGCGCGCCGCGTCGACTTCATGGGCAGCTACCCGCCCGGCGACGTCGCCCTCGGCGAGCTGCGCGGCCCGATGCGCGAGGAGACCGAGAGCTGGCTGAACCGCGTCGCGCTCGGCGTGCCGACGCAGCACGCGACCGCGGCCGAGGCGCACGACCGGCTGATGCTCACGAAGGCGTTCGATCTCTCGGCGCGGCTGAAGAAGGCGATCCCGCTCCCGATCGCCGCGGAAGACGAGCGCGGACGGGAAGCGCTGAGAAGAGCGGGCTGAAGGAAAGACGGAGGAGAGAGAATGCTGAAACCGGCGATCGCCCTATCCCTCGCGCTCGCGGCATCGTGCGCGCTGGGCCAGGCCTACCCCTCGAAGCCCGTGCACATGATCATCCCGTTCGCCCCCGGCGGCGCGTCCGACTTCGTCGGCCGCATCATCCAGCCGAAGATGGGCGAGCTGCTCGGCCAGCAGATCGTGATCGAGAACCGCGGCGGCGCCGCGGGCAACATCGGCATGGAGGCGGCCGCCAAGGCGGACCCCGACGGCTACACGATCTTCCTCGGCAACATCGGCACCATCGCCATCAACGCCGCGGTGTTCCGCTCGCTCGCGATCAACCCGATGCGCGACTTCATCGCGGTGACCGAGGTGGTCGACGTCCCCGGCGTGCTGATCGCCAACAAGGCGTTCCCGCCGAACAGCGTGCGCGAGGTGGTCGCGTACGCGAAGGCGAACCCCGGGAAGCTCAATTACGGCTCGCCCGGCTCGGGCAGCCAGAACCGCCTCGAGATGGAGCTCTTCCGCCAGGCCGCGGGCGGCCTGGACATGGTGCACATCCCGTACAAGGGCGGCGCCGGCCCGGCGGTGACCGGGCTCGTCGCCGGCGAGACGCATCTCATGTTCACCACCGCGGCCTCGGCGCTCCCCTACATCAAGGGCGGCCGGCTGAAGGCGCTGGCGGTGACGAGCGCGAAGCGCATTTCGGCGCTGCCCGACACGCCGACCATGGTCGAGTCCGGCTTCCCGCGCTCGGTCACCGGCTCCTGGCAGGGCATTTTCGTGCCGGCGGGCACGCCGAGCCCGGTGGTGGACCGGCTGTTCGCCGTGACGCAGCAGGTGATGAGGACCAAGGACGTCGTCGACCGCCTCGCGACGGGCGGCGTCGATGTCGTGCTGAGCGATTCGCCGAAGGCCTTCGCGGACTTCGTCGCCGCCGAGTCGCAGCGCTGGGGCCGGGTCGCGCGCGAGGTCGGGGCGACGGTGGATTAAGCGAAAAGCAGGTCCTTCGCTTCGCTCAGGACGACAATGTAGTTACCAATCTCAAAACGACGGAGAGCGTAATGGCAAACGCAGGCATGGTGGCACTGGACTGGCAGCAACGGATCAACTGGGACCGCGTGCGCAAGTATCGCCTCGAGCGGGCGCGCGCGCGCATGAAGGCGCACGGGCTGGGCGCGATGCTGCTCATGTACGACGAGAACTGCCGCTACGTGACCAGCACGCTCACGCCCGGCTGGAACCGCCTCAAGCCCGGCCTGCGCTACGCCATCCTGTGCGGCGACGCGCCGCCGGTGCTGTTCGAGCAGGGCGACCTCGGCACGCAGGTGACGCGCCACTCGCCGTGGCTGCCGAAGGAGAACGTCCGCTGGTCGTACGCGTGGATCAAGGGCGCCGCCGGCCCCGCCTCGCAGCAGCAGGTGAAGAAGTTCACGAATGGTCTCCTCGAGGAGATGAAGCGCAACGGCGTCGCCGGCGAGAAGCTCGGCGTGGACTTCATCGACATCAACATGATCCAGGCGTTCCAGGACGCGAAGATCACCTGGACCGACGGCATGACGCCGATGATGGAGGCGCGCGCCGTCAAGAACGAGGACGAGCAGGAGATCGCGCGCATCATCGGCGCCATCGGCGACGCGGCGCACTGGGAGACGATGAAGTTCCTGCGCCCCGGCGTCACCGAGAACCAGGTGACCGCGCACATCATGCAGTTCCTCTACGCGATCCCGGGGATGGAGGACGTCGAGGACGTGATCGTGTCGTCGGGCCCGAACACCTGGCCCAACTGGCGCAACTTCTCGGACCGCATCGTCCAGCCCGGCGACATCGTCTTCATGGACCTCGCCGCGCTCACCTGGAATGGCTACAAGTCCTGCTACTACCGGACCTACTGCGTCGGCAAGGAGCCCACGCAGGAGCAGAAGGACTACTA
>DATDMW010000167.1:0-6799 GCA_036518595.1 Burkholderiales bacterium | reverse complement strand
TGCGCCTCGAGCTACCGCGGCATCCACGAGTCGCTGATCGACTACGGCGGCAACAAGATGCCCGAGTTCCTCACGTGCATGCACGAGGAATCCGCGGTCGCGATGGGGCACGGCTACTTCAAGATCGCGGGCAAGCCGCTGATGACGCTGTGCCACGGCACGGTCGGCCTGCAGCACGCGTCGATGGCGATCTACAACGCCTGGGTCGACCGCGTGCCGGTGATCGTCTGCGGCGGCAACGACCTCGACGCCGCGCACCGGCCGCCGGGCGTGCCGACCACGCACTCGGCGCAGGACATCAACGCGCTGGTGCGCGACTTCACCAAGTGGGACGACCAGCCGGTGTCGCTGCAGCATTTCGCGCAGTCCTTCGTGCGCGCGTACAAGATCGCGACCACGCCGCCGTACGGCCCGGTGATGCTCTCGCTCGACGCGGGGCTGCAGCAGGAGCCGATCCGCGACCACGGCGGCGAGAAGCTCTACATCCCGAAGTTCGTGCCGACCGCGCCGCCGCAGGGCGACTCGGGCGCGGTGCGCGAGGCGGCGAAGATGCTGGTCGGCGCGCAGAACCCGGTGATCGTCGCCGACCGCTGCGCGCGCACCGCGGCCGCGATCCCGATGCTGGTCGAGCTCGCCGAGCTGCTCGGCGCGCGCGTCGTCGACCAGGGCAGCCGCGTCAACTTCCCGAGGACGCACCCGCTGCAGAGCCCGCCGACCGCGGTCGCGAACGCCGACGTCATCCTCGGCCTCGAGCTGAACGACTTCTGGGGCACGGTGAACGCGTTCACCGACAACGGCGAGGGCGGCATCGGCGTGAACCGCACGCGCATCAAGCCGGGCACGAAGCTCATCTCGATCAGCTCGGTCGAGCTGAACACGAAATCGAACTACCAGGACTTCCAGCGCTTCCAGTCGGTCGACGTCTCCATGGCGGGCGACGCCGAGGCGACGCTGCCCGCGCTGATCGAGGCGGTGAAGCGCGCCGGCCCGAACAAGGGCGCGGCCGAGAGCCGCATCGCGGCCGCGCGCAAGGCGCACGCGGAGGCGCACGAGCGCGCGCGGGCAGCGGCCGCGGTCGCCTGGGACGCGAGCCCGGTGAGCACCGCGCGGCTCGTGATGGAGACCTACGCGGCGATCAAGAACCTCGACTGGTCGCTCGTGATCGCCGAGGGCTCGGGCTTCACCTGGCCGTTCCGCCTCTGGCCGATCGACAAGCACTACCAGTGGATCGGCCGCTCGGGCGGCGCGGGCGTCGGCTACGCGGCGCCGGCGTCGGTGGGCGCGGCGCTCGCGAACCGCGACGCCGGACGCTTCACCGTCGGCTTCCAGTCCGACGGCGACCTGATGTACGCACCGGGCGTGCTCTGGACCGCGGCGCGGCACAAGATCCCGCTGCTCTCGGTCATGCACAACAACCGCGCCTGGCACCAGGAGGTGATGCACGTGCAGCGCATGGCGAACTTCAGGAACCGCAAGGTCAACACCGGCG
Organism: Burkholderiales bacterium; assembly: GCA_036518595.1. Taxonomy (GTDB): domain Bacteria; phylum Pseudomonadota; class Gammaproteobacteria; order Burkholderiales; family SG8-39; genus VBDM01. The sequence continues at coordinate 5,310 of DATDMW010000167.1, read as the reverse complement.
CCGACCTCGGGCCCGTCGGGACGAGCATCATGAATCCCGACATCGAGTACCACAAGCTCGCCGAGTCGATGGGCTGGTGGGCGAAGGGCCCGATCAAGGACCCGGCGCAGCTCGGGCCGGCGCTGCGCGAGGCGGTGAAGGTCGTGCAGTCGGGCCAGCCCGCGCTGCTCAACGTCTGGACGCAGCCGCGATGAACGGGAGAATCGATGTCATGCTGAGCGCAGCGAAGCATCTGCTTTTGGTTTTCGCCGTCGCCTTGCCGTTCTCGGCACACGCCGCCTCCGCGGAGAAAGGCAAGCAAGCCTTCATCAGCCACGGCTGCTGGCAGTGCCACGGCTTCCAGGGCCAGGGCGGCTCGGCGGGCAAGCAGCTCGCGCCGAACGTGATGCCGCTCGCCGCGATGTCGGGGTTCGTGCGCAACAGCAACGGCCCGATGCCGCCCTACACGAAGGCGGTCCTCTCCGAGGACGAGCTCGCCGACATCCACGCCTACCTGGAGTCGGTGCCGAAGCCGCGCGACTACAAGAGCATCCCGCAGCTGGCTCAGTAGGCGGGCTTCGCCGGTCCGCTCGGCGCGAGCGAGCGGATCTCGACCTTGCGGAACTTGACGAGGGCGGTGTTCTTCACCGAGTCCTCGCCGTGCTGGAGCGCGATGTAGCCGCTCGGGTGCTTGCCGTCGCGCGCGAACGCGGTGCGCACGCCGTTCAGGACCACGGTGAGCTGGTCGCCTCGGGCGGTGATCTCGTAGGTGTTCCACTGGCCGCCCGCCTTGAGCGCGGGCTGCGCCTTGGCGACGTTCACGATCGCGCCCGTGCCGTAGCTCGGGTCGGGGCGCTTGTCGAAGATGTTCACCTCGTAGCCGGTCGCGCTCGCCGGCTTCTTCGGATCCGAGCAGCGGATGAAGACGCCGCTGTTCGCGTTCTCGTCGACGTAGAACTCGGCGCGCAGCTCGAAGTCGCCGAAGGTCTGCTTCGTCACCAGGAAGCCGTTGCCGGCGTCGGCCACCGCCGCGCCGTCCTCGATGCGCCAGTTCGCGTCGCCGATGCGGTTCCAGTTCTCGAGCGTCCTGCCGTCGAGCAGGGTGATCCAGCCGCCGCCGGAGGGCGCGTGCGCGCAGCCGGCGAGCGCGAACAGGGAGAGGAGCAGGCAAACCGCGATCGAGCGTTCCATGGCGCCTCCTTCGAGCGGGGCGCCCAGTATCGCTCCAAAAAAGAAGGCCGGGTAAACCCGGCTCGACGGTTCTTTCGCTACACTCTGGCGCGGAGGAGGTTCCCGTGAAGACCACGATCGCCGTCGCGCTGCTCGCGCTCGCGTCCCTGTACGGAGAAGCGGCATCGGCGCAGGACTACCCGACCCGCCCGATCCACCTGATCGTCGCGTTCCCGCCGGGCGGCAGCGTCGACACGGTGGCGCGCGTGATCGGCCCGCCGCTCGGGACGAGCCTCGGCCAGCCGGTCGTGGTCGAGAACCGCAGCGGCGCCTCGGGGAACATCGGCACCGAAGCCGCGGCGCGCGCCAGGCCCGACGGCTACACGCTGCTCATCCACACGATCCCGTTCGTCGCCAACGCGAGCCTGTACCCGCGCATGCCGTACGACCCGCTCGCCGACTTCGCGCCGGTGTCGCTCCTGTGCGCCTCGCCCGCGGTGCTGATCGCGCACCCGAGCCTGCCCGCGAAGTCGATCGCCGAGCTGCTCGCGCTCGCGAGAGCGAAGCCGGGCGCGCTCAACTATTCGGCCGCGGGCGCGGGCACCAACCCGCACATGGCGGGCGAGCTCTTCAACATGCTGGGCGGCGTCGACATCGTCGCCGTGCAGTACAAGGGCGGCGGGCCGGCGCTGGTCGCGGTGCTCGCGGGCGAGGTGCCGATCACCTTCCAGAACATCTCGGAGGCCGTGCCGCACGTGCACTCGGGCAAGCTGCGCGCGCTCGGCGTGACCAGCGCGAAGCGCGCGGCGGCGCTGCCCGACGTGCCGACGATCGCCGAAGCCGGCGTCCCGGGCTACGAGTTCACGACCTGGCACGGCGTGCTCGCGCCGCGCGGCACGCCGGGCGACGTCGTGAAGCTCCTCAACGCGCGGCTCGCGCAGGTGCTGCACTCGGGCGACGTCTCGGCGCGCTTCGCGCAGATGGGACTCGACGTCATCGCCAGCACGCCCGAGGAATTCTCGGCGCACCTCAAGAAGGAGCTCGACAAATGGGGCAAGCTCGTCCGCGAGCGGCACATCAAGGTCGAGTGACGATTACTTCGCGTCGCCCAGCTTCGCGTCCATCGAAGGCGACTTGACCCAGGCGCCGATGTCCTTGCCGATCGCCTCGGCGTCGCGCTGGAGCATCTGGCAGGTGCCGTAGCCGCCGCGCGTGGTCTGGCGGCGCACGGTGAAGCTGCCGACGACCTTGCCGCCCTCGCGCAGCGTTCCCGAGACCGTGACCGCCTTCGGGCCGCTCCACGCGCCGCCGCCGGGGGCGAGCACGTTGGTGATCTTCATGTCGAGCGTGCCGCTGCCGGCCGATCCGGCGGCCTTCTTCACGTACTGCGGGATCTTGGTGTCGAGCGCGCACTCCTTCTTCACCGCGTCGGTGACCGCGGCGTCCTTGTCGTAGGCGATCTTCTCGGGCACCCTGACCTCGGCCGCCGCGGCGAGCGGCAGCGAGACGAGCGCGGCGACGAGCGCCCGGCGCATGTTCTTCATGGTCTCTCCCTTCTGGGGTTGTCCGGCGACGAGCACCGTGACGGGAAGCGTAGCAAAGGCCGCCGCCGCGCGAAAGCACATTTCGTCACGGACGCTCGGCGTACTGCGGCGCGCCGTCCAGGATCTCGTCCCACTCGGCCCTGGACGCCGTGAAGATGTGCGCGGAGACCTTGCCCGGCACGGGCGTGTCGAGCGTGCCGACGCGGATGCGCCGCAGCTCGGGCGCCTTCTTCGGCCACCAGCTGTAGATCGGCGAGCCGCAGGCGCGGCAGAACGTGCGCTCGAGCCCCGACGTGTGCAGGAAGCGCCCGAGGTGGTCGTCGCCCGCCACGATGCGGAAGCCCGAGGCCGGCACGGTCGAGCCGACGTTGAACGCGCTCCCGGTGGCCTTGCGGCAGCGGCGGCAGTGGCAGTACTGGATCGGCCCGATCTCGCCGTCGATCTCGTAGCGGATCGCGCCGCACAGGCAGCTGCCGCGATGCTTCGTTGCGATCTTGGGTCCCGGCATCGTTCCTCTCCACGGAATGGCGTGCCGCCATTATCGTCCGACCTTAGAATGCGGGCGAGGAGGCCCCAATGCGAACGATGTTCCGATGGCTGGCGGCGCTCGCGCTCGCCGGCGTGATTCCTGCGACCCACGCGCAACAATATCCCGCGCACCCCGTGCGCATGATCGTCCCGTTCCCCGCGGGCGGGCCCGCCGACCTGGTCGCGCGGCTGCTGTCGGCGAATCTCGCCAGGGTCTGGGGCCAGCCGCTCGTGATCGAGAACCACGGCGGCGCCGGCGGCAACATCGGCACCGCGCAGGTCGCGAAGGCGGCGCCGGACGGCTATACGCTGCTGCTTACCACGTCGGGCCTGATGTCGAACCCGAGCCTCTACAAGGACCCGGGCTTCGACCCGGTGAAGGACTTCGCGCCGATCAGCGTCGTCGGCAACTCGGCGACCGTGGTCGTGCGCCATCCGAGCCTCGCGGGCGTGAACACCATGAAGGACGTCGAGCGGCTCGCGCGCACCACGAAGGTCGACTTCGCGACGCCCGGCATCGGGCTCGCGGGACACCTCTCGGGCGAGCTGTTCCGGACCATGACGCATGTCGAGATGCAGGCGATCCCGTTCGCGGGCGCCGCGCCCGCGATCGCGTCGGTGCTCTCCGGGCAGGTGAAGCTCGGCTTCATGGCGGTGCCCACGACGGTGCCGCACATCAAGAGCGGCAAGCTGGTCGCGATCGCCGTGACCAGCCCGAAGCGGCTCGCGGTGCTGCCCGACGTGCCGACGGTGGCCGAGTCGGGCTATCCCGGCTTCCAGGTCGACAACATGTACGGCGTGCTCGCGCCCGCCGGCACGCCGCAGACGATCGTGCGCAAGGTGCACGCCGACATCCTGCGCGTGCTCGCGATGCCCGAGGTGAAGCAGGCGCTCGACCGCGCGACGATCGACATCGTCGGCAACACGCCCGAGGAGTTCGCCGACTACATCCGCTCCGAGTACACGAAGTGGGCCGAGGTGGTGAAGGCCTCGGGCGCGAAAGTCGAGTAGGGCGCCTAAAATAGCGGCCATGTGCGGCCGCTACGTCAGTCCCGAGGAAGCCGCGATCGCGCGCGCCTTCCGTCTCGCGGCGCGCGCCAATCCGCTCGCGCGCCGCTTCAACGTCTGTCCCACCGATACCGTCCCTTTCGTTCGCGCCCGGCTCGATACCGGGGAGCCCGAGATCGCCTCGGGCCGCTGGGGCCTGGTCCCGCACTGGTGGAAGGAAGCGAAGGCGCCGCGCGCGAGCTTCAACGCGCGCGTCGAGGAGGCGGCGTCGAAGCCGATGTGGCGCGACGCGCTGGCGCGCTCGCGCTGCCTGGTCCCGGCGGAGGGCTGGTACGAATGGGGCGCGGCCGAGCGCACCGATCCCGCGACCGGCGAGATCGTGGCGGCCAAGCAGCCGCGCTACATCCGCCGCGCCGACGGCGCGCTCGTCTGCTTCGCGGGGCTCGCCGCATACTGGAAGGACCCGAAGACCGGCGAGGCCCTGCGCTCGTGCGCGATCCTCACCGCGGCCGCGTCGGGCGCGCTCGCGGCGATCCACGGCCGCGCGCCCGTCGTCCTGCCCGAGAGCGCCTGGAGCGCCTGGCTCGACCGTGGGCTCGACGATCCCGGGGCGGCGCGCGCGCTCGCCGCGCGCGCCATGCCGCCCGAGGCCTTCGTGCACTGGCCCGTGCGGCTCCTGGTCAACGACGCGAAGCGCGACGGGCCGGAGCTGATCGAGCCCGAGCGGTAGAATGCACGGCCCCACTCCCAGGAGCGATCGATGAAGCGCAGCGCCTGCCTGCTCGCGATGGTCCTCGGCGCCTCCGGCGCCGTCGCGCAACAGTACCCCGCGAAGCCCGTGAAGATCATCGTGGCGTTCTCGCCCGGGGGCAGCACGGACCTGCTCGCGCGCGCGGTCGGGCAGAAGCTCGGCGAGCGCTGGGGCGTTCCGGTCGTGGTCGAGAACCGCGTCGGCGCGAGCGGCATGATCGGCGCCGACGCGGTGGCGAAGAGCGCGCCCGACGGCTACACGCTGCTCCTCACCTCGATGGGCGGCCAGGCGGCCGGGCCGGCGCTCTACAAGAAGCTCAACTACGACCCG
>DATDMW010000166.1:0-14061 GCA_036518595.1 Burkholderiales bacterium | reverse complement strand
TGTGGCAGAAACCGTTGATGGCAGCAGTAGCGATCGCATCGCTCGGGCTGCTCGGGGCGCAAGAGGTCCCGGCGCAGACCGCCGACGCGAACGACGTGCGGCAGGAAGACCGGCAGCAGGATCGCCAAGCCGACCGGCAGCAGGACCGCAGGGCGGATCGCCAGCAGGACCGGCGGATGGACCGTCGCGACGACGCGATGGATCGCCCGGAACGGATCGAACGCGCCGAGCGGGCGGAGCGCCCGGAGCGCGCGGAAAGAACCGAGCGAGCCGAACGGGTCGAAAGTCCCGATCGCTCGGGCCGGCGCTGAGCATCGTGCCGGCATCGCCGGCCCGGCCCGCCTCCCTCCCCGGCGGGCCGGGACCGTCGTAGCAGCCCCCAACCTCCAAGCCGAAAGGATTCGATCATGTGGACCAAGCATCTGTTCGTGACGGCGGCGGCCCTCGCGGTCCTCGCGCCCGCCGGGTTCGCGCAGGCGCAGTCGTCGATCGACGTCCGCCAGGAAGACCGGCGCGTCGATCGTCAGGACGACCGCCGGATGGACCGGCGCAACGACGCGACCGAGAGCGAAGTCGAGAACGAAAACCAGAACGAGCGCGCCGAGGTGAAGCTCGCGGTGCCGAGAACGGCGACGGGCGCGGTCGATGTCGACAAGCTTCTCGCGCTGGTGCGTGACCAGATCGCGGCGGGCGCGCGCGAGATCCAGTTCCGCGGCGTCACCCTGACCGCGGCAGACGTGCAGGGCCTGCTCCTGTCGACCGCGGCCAGCGACAACCTGCTCGCCGAGATCGCCGCGCTGCTGCCCAAGGACGGGCTCGAGCGCAAGGTGACCCTGCGCGGCGCGGTGGACGTGCGCGTGACGCGGCAGCCCGACGGCACGCTGCGCGCGCGCATCGAAGACGTCAATCTCGCCGGCCTCACGCCCGAGCAGCGGGCGCAGCTCGCGCAGCAGCTCGCCGCGCTCGGATTCACGCGCGTCGAGATCCGGGGCGTGGACTCCGCCGGCAAGCGCGTGCGCGTCGAGTTCCGCGCCGCTCGCGGCGTGCGCAACGACGACCGCGGGACGAGCAGCGACAACCGCGGCCGGCGCGACGACCGCGTGGCCGACGCCCGAGGCGACCGCCGCGCCGCCGATGACCGGCCTCAGCGCGCCGAGCGTCCGGAAAGGGCCGAGCGCGCAGAGCGGCCCGAGCGCGTCGAGCGGGTAGAACAGGTCGAGCGCGTGGACCGTCCCGACCGGTCGGGCCGTCACTGACGGCGCGTCTCCGACGCCGCGCGGCCCGCTCCGGGCGTCCGCGCGGCGTCGTCTTTTGTGCCGCCGTCGCAAGGCGGCGACAGCCCATGCGGACTCGGGCGCGCGGTGACTGCGCGCGGTGCCTGCATGCTAGCTTCGACGAACCATGCGCAAGATCAGCGCTCCGGCCGTCGCGTTCGCCGCGCTCGCGCTCTGGGGCGTCGCCACTGCCACGGCCGCGGTCCGCGATGACGTGGATCGCCTTGGCGCTCGCCGGGATCGCAACGACTCGCGCGAGGTCCGCTCGACGCTGCCTCGGAATGCGGCAGGCGCGCTCGACGTGCCGAGGCTGATCGTCGAGATCCGCGCCGCGCTCACCCGCGGCGAGCGCGACATCCGCTTCCGCGACACCGCGCTGAGCGCCGGCGAGGCGAATAAGCTGCGCGAGCTGGCGGCGCGGTTCGGCCTGGAGCCGGTGCGCATCGGCGACGAAGGCCGCCATGCCGTGCGCGTCGAATTCCGCGACGTCGACAACAGCGACCGCGACCGCGCCGGCCCACGCCCGGACGCGCGCGAAGACGCGATCACGCACGTGGAGCTGCGCGAGCGCTCGCCGCGACCCGAGCGCGCCGAGAAGCCCGATCGTCCCGACAAGCCCGAGCGCGCCGACAAGCCCGAGCGTGCGGAGAAGGTCGAGCGCGCCGATCGCCCCGAGCGTGGCGACCGTTCCGGGCGGCACTGAATGAACGCGCGCCCGGATCGCTAGGACATCCCCGATCAGTCGTAGCTAGCGACGCAGTCGATCTCGACGTCGACTCCCTTGCGGTGCGGCGTCGCGCCGATGCAGGTGCGCGTGACCTTCTCGCCCTGGAGGAAGTCGCGGAAGGTCTCGTTGAACGCGGGAAAGTCCGCGGGGTTGCGCAGCACGACCCGCATGTTCACCACGTGCCGGAAGTCGAGGCCGGCCGCGGCGAGGACTGCCTTCAGGTTGGTCAGCGTCTGACGCGTCTGGGCGCGGATGTCGCCGGCGACGACCTCGCGCGTCTTCGGCTCGAGCGGGCCCTGTCCCGACACGAACAGCAGGTTGCCGGCGCGGATCGCCTGCGCGAGCGGTGAGGGCGTTCCCTTGTCAGTGAACCCGGTGACCGGCGCGTCGGGCGAGGTGATGATCTGCTTCGGCATGGCGGTCGATTATAGAATACGGCGCGACGCCCCTCGAGGAGAACCCCGTGAGACTGCTCGTGCCGCTTGTCGTCTTTACGCTCGCCTGGCTCTCGGTCGCGCGCGCCGAGTATCCCGAGCATCCCGTGCGCCTGATCGTGCCGCAGGCGGCGGGCAGCGCGACCGACACGATCGCACGGCTGCTCGTCGCGGAGCTGCCCGCGCAGCTCGGCCAGCAGGTGGTGGTCGAGAACCGCCCCGGCGGCGCGCTCACGATCGGCATCAATCTCGTCGCGAAGGCGGCGCCCGACGGCTACACCGTCGGCATGGGGCCGATCGGCGCCATGGCGATCACGCGCCACATGGTGTCGAAGCTGCCTTACGACATCGAGCGCGACCTGCAGCCGATCGCGCTCGTCGTGCGCAGCCACCTGCTGCTCGCGGTGTCGCCCTCGCTGCCGGTGCATTCAGTGCGCGAGCTGATCGCCTACGCGAAGGAGAACCCCGGGAAGCTGCTGAACGCGTCCTCGAGCAACGGCTCGCCGGGCCACGTCGGCGGCGAGCTGTTCAAGACCATGACCGGGACCGACATCGTGCACGTGCCGTACAAGGGCGGCTCGATGGCGATCAACGACCTGATCGCGGGCCACGTCCAGGTGATGTTCGAGAGCCTGAACTCGATCGCGCCCTACGCGCGCTCGGGACGCGTGCGCGCGCTCGCCGTGAGCGGCGCGCATCGGTCCGCCGGCTTCCCGGACCTGCCGACGATCGCCGAGGCCGGCGTGCCCGGCTACGAGGCGGGAACGTGGACCGGCGTCATCGGCCCGGCGGGGCTGCCGCGGCCGGTGGTGCTGCGCCTGAACGCGGCGATCAACCGGGCGATCCTCACGCCCGCGTCGAAGAAGCGCTTCGACGACATCGGCAACGAGCCCGGCGGCGGCACGCCCGAGGAGTTCGGCGAGCTGATCCGCCGCGAGTCGGCGAAATGGGGCGAGGTCGTGAAGCGCTCGGGCGCGAAGATCGACTAGCGCCGCGTCACGAGCCGCGGACGATCTGCAGGTTCGCGCTCACCGACTTCACGCCGTCGACGGCCTCGGCCGTGTGGATCGCCTTGTCGCGCAGCCTGGCGCTGTCGGCGGTGCCGTAGAGCGTCACCGTGCCGTTCGAGGCGCGCACGTCGATCGGCAGCATCTTGAGCTGCGGGTCGCTCGCGAACGCGGACTTCACCCGGGCGGCGAGCTCGGCGTCGGGGTCGGCCTTCGGGGCCTGCGCGGCCGGGGCCGGGGCGGGTGCGGCGGGCACGGTCTGCTGCGCCGGCTGCGGCGGCGTGACGTCGGTCGATTTGGTGGCGGGCGTGCTGTGCTCGCCGCAGGCGCTCAGGGAAAGCGCGAGCGTGCAGGCGAGGGCGGCGAGAATGGCGGGGCGGGGGGCGAGTCTCATGGTCGTTCTCCTTCTGGACTGGTTCCATTACCTCCGAGCCGGACTGGCCCGAATGGTTCATTCGCACGATAGCCGCGGATCCTGCACGAAAGATCGTGCAAAAGCGGCAGACCGGCGATGAAATCAGATCAACGCGGGCGCGCCGCAGTCGGCCGCGATCGAGCGGATCTTCGTCGCGAGCGCGTCGGGCACCGGCACGCCCTCGCGCCCGCGCCGCTCCATTTCCGCGCGCTCGGGGTCGCCGTGCACGAGCACGGGCTCGGCCGGGTCGAGGCGCTTCGCCGAGCGCAGCGCGCCGATCATGTCGTCGAGGTCGGCCTCGAACTCGCCCTCGGCGCGGAACGCGTTCGGGTCCATCGCGAGGAAGAAGTGGCCGACGTTGTAGCGCTTCTCGCCGGGGTGGCGCTGGTCGCGCGTCGGCGCGTACCAGGCGCCCGGCAGCATCGCGCACAGGATCTCCACCATCGCGGCGAGGCCGTAGCCCTTGTGGCTCGAGAGCTCGGGCGTGCCGCCGACCGGCGTGAGCAGGCGCGCAGCGAGCGCCGCGTTCGCGTCCGCGGTGATGCGGCCGTCGGCCGCGTGCGCCCAGCCGTGCGGCAGCGGCTTGCCGTGCAGGATCGCGAGCTTGATCTTGCCGATCGCGACGGTGGAGGTCGCCATGTCGAGGCAGAACGGCGGCTGCTCGCCCGCGGGCGCGGCGAACGCGATCGGGTTCGTGCCGAACATCGCCTGCGCCGCGCGCGTCGGCACGATCGCGAGGTTCCACACGTTCGTCATCGCGATCCCGATCAGGCCCGCGGAGGCCGCCTGCATCGCGTAGACGCCGGCGGCACCGAAGTGATTGGAGTTGCGCACCGCGACCGCCGCGAGCCCCGAGCCGCGCGCCTTGCGGATCGCGAGCTTCATCGCGTAGTCCGCGGGGTAATGGCCGAGGCTCATGTCGCCGTCGACCAGCGCCGTCACCGGCGACTCGCGCACCGTCCTCACGTTCGGCTCCATCTTCAGCCGCCCGTCCTGCCGCAGCTCGTCGTAGAGCGGCAGCATCATCACGCCGTGCGAGTCGATCCCGCGCAGGTCCGCGGCGATCATCAGCCGCACGCACGCCTCGCGCGCGGGCTCGGACATGCCCCAGGCGGAGAAGATCGCGTCGACCTGCTCGGAGAGCTGCGGGGCGGGGACGTTCATCGAGCGGGGAAGCTTACACGATCTCGCGCGGCGCGACGGCCACGACCACGTGCGCGTCCGCGTCGACTGGCGTCCCGCGCAAAAGACCGGGGAGATCACTTGGCAAGCCGTGCGCGCGCCAGGGATCCGGCATCGCGTCGTGTCCGAGAAATCCCTACGCGGGGATTCCATATAACGGCATATGCTTCGATATACGGGTGGATGTTTGCATATGCCTATACATGGTTCTACGATGCGCGGATTGCAGATCATTGAACGTTAGGTGTCATACAAAATGAGCGAACACCCACCCGCTAAAGCATGGAGTGAAGCAGTCGCCGCACTCGTCGTGTTAGCAGGGGCACTGGTCGCTCCGGCGGCCATTGCGGAGGTGGCGAGCTGGAAGTACTTGGTGTCAGTGGGTGGCTTTTCCGTTGGCCGGCCCGAGAAAGTCGGAAGGGGCTGGGTTTTGCCGGTACAAGGCGACGTTTCCGGTTTGAGAGCCATAACCGCAAGACCGACCACCATGAATTCGGGCGTGGCGTGCGTGGAGACGCAGGCGTCCGTGAATGGAAAGACCATCAGCATCCGAGTGATAACAGGCATCGGGGGACCTGGGCGAAATGCGAAGTGCCCACCCGCCAATCTCGGTCTCATCGCGCCTGGGTCATACTCCGTTCAATATGTTGGCTCAGATGAAACGGCTGTACCGCTCGGAAATGTCGTCATTGCGCCCTGACCACGCGTTCGAGAGCGGACCTTCGGTGACCGCTCAACGCGAACGTCAGGCGTCATCAAATTACGAATGAGATAGAAAGGGGGCGAGCATGAAACTGTTCCTGTCCATCGCCGGCGCTCTGGCCGGGCTCTTCGGCGCCATGCTGCTGTTCGTGCCGGCGAAGTTCTACGAACCCACCGGCATGGTTCTCACGCCCATGCTGGCCACGCTTGCCCAGGCTCATGGCGCAACCCTGGTGGGCATGGGCACTGTCCTTTGGCTGGCACGTAGCGCAACGGGCCAAGGTCTCATTGCGGTGCTTGCCGGCAATCTTGTGGTGCAGATCCTGTCTCTTGCCGTCGTCGTTCGCACGATGACGCTCGGCGCCGGCGCCGCGGTCGCGCCCGGCATCGTCATCCACGTTGTTCTGGGTGCGCTGTTCTTGTTCTTCCTTCTCAAGGCCCGCCGCGTCGGCAGATGAAGCTGCCGCCCAGCAGATCGCGCGCCTAGAAGAGGTACGACGCCCCGGCGAGCAGGTGCCGCGTGTCGAGAGCGAACTTGACCGGCACGCCCGCGCCGGTGATGGTTCCGCGCAAGCGCGGGCTCGGTGTGGAACTGCATGATCGGTCCGCATGCCGGCGATGCGCGCACTTCATGTATTTGCGCGGACATCTCTATCGTCTTACGATCTAGGGATCCGGCGCGGCGCGCGAATCGGCGGTACAAAACATGGCGACACTGCAGTCTCTTCTTGGAATCGACCTCCCGATCGTTCAGGCGCCCATGGCCGGCGTGCAGCTGAGCGCGCTCGCGGTCGCGGTTTCGAACGCGGGCGGCCTGGGGTCGCTGCCGTGCGCCATGCTCGCGCCCGAAGCGATGCGCAAGGAGCTGTCCGCATTGCGCGCCGGAACGACCAAGCCGTACAACGTCAATTTCTTCTGCCACGCGCAGCCGGCGCCGAGCGCCGAGCGCGAGGCCGCCTGGCGCAAAGCGCTCGCGCCCTACTTCGCCGAGTACGGGATCGACCCCGCGACGATCCCCTCGGGTCCCGGGCGGCTGCCGTTCAGCGCCGAGGCCGCCGACGTGCTCGAGGAGTTCCGGCCCCCGGTGGTGAGCTTCCATTTCGGGCTGCCGTCGAAGGAGCTGCTCGCGCGCGTGCGCGCCTTCGGCGCGAAGGTGCTCGGGTCGGCGACGACCGTCGACGAGGCGCGATGGCTCGAGGCGCGCGGCGTCGACGCCGTGATCGCGCAAGGCGTCGAGGCCGGCGGCCACCGCGGGAATTTCCTGTCGGACGACCTCACCGCGCAGCTCGGCACGTTCACGCTCGTTCCGCAGGTCGTGCGCGCGGTGAAGGTGCCGGTCATCGCCGCGGGCGGGATCGCCGACGCGAAAGGCGTCGCCGCGGCGATCGCGCTCGGCGCCGCAGGAGCGCAGGTCGGCACCGCGTACCTGCTCTGTCCCGAGGCGACCACCAGCGCGCTGCACCGCGCGGCCCTGAAGAGCGAGGCGGCGCGCCACACCGCGCTCACCAACCTTCTCACGGGGCGGCCGGCGCGCGGCATCGTCAACCGCGTGATGAAGGAGCTCGGTCCGCTCAGCACGCTCGCGCCCGCGTTTCCGCTCGCGACCGCGGCCATCATGGCGCTGCGCGCGAAGGCCGAGGCGCAGGGCAGGACCGACTTCTCCTCGCTGTGGTCGGGACAGAACGCGAGCGGCTGCAAGGAGATCCCGGCCGCGCAGCTCACGCGCGAACTGAGCGCGAACCTGTCCTAGAGCATCTCGAGCGGCTGCGGCCCTTTCGGCTGCGGGAAGAGGCGGTCCAGCTCGGCGAGCTGGTCTTTCGAGAAGCGGATCTCGAGCGCGCCGAGATTTTCCTTCAAGCGATCGACGCGGCTCGTCTTCGGGATGACGATCACGTCGTCCTTCGCGAGCAGCCAGGCGAGCGCGGCCTGCGCGGGCGTCGCGCCGTGGCGCTTCGCGAAGTCGGCGAGGCCGCGATGGCTCACGAGCCGCGCCTGCTCGATCGGCGAGTACGCCATCACCGGGATGCGCCGCTCGCGCAGCCACGGCATCAAGTCCCACTCGATGCCGCGGCGCGAGAGGTTGTAGAGGAGCTGGTTCGTCTGCACGCCGCGGCCGTCGGCGAGCTCCCACAGCTCGCGCATGTCCGACAAGTCGAGGTTGCTCACGCCCCAGTGCCGGATCTTGCCGGCTCGCTCGAGCGCCGCGAGCGCCTCGACCGATTCCCCGAGCGGCGTGCCCTGGCGCCAGTGCAGGAGATAGAGGTCGATGCGGTCGGTCTTCAGGCGCTTCAGGCTGCGCTCGCAGGCGGCGGCGGTGCCTTTGCGCGTCGCGTTGTGCGGGTAGACCTTGCTGACGAGGAAGGCCTCGTCGCGCCGGCCGGCGATCGCCTCGCCGATCACCTCCTCGGCGCCGCCTTCGCCGTACATCTCGGCGGTGTCGATCAGCGTCGCGCCGAGGTCGAGCGCGAGCTTCAGCGTCGCGATCTCTGCGGTGCGGCGCGAACGGTCCTCGCCGTAGCGCCAGGTGCCCAGCCCGAGCGCCGGGACGGGATCGCCCGCGGTGAGCTTCACGGTCTTCATCGTCGCTACTGTATCCTAGCGCCGGCGCGACAACCTGGAGCCGCGATGGACTCGAAGAGAACCGAAAGACTGCGCAAGGCCATGGACGGGCTCGCGGGCTCGGTCGGCCACTTCCTGGTCGACGCTTTCCACTACCTCGCGCTGTTCGCGATCGGCGGCGCGATCGTGTGGTCCGCGATCTCGTCGTTCTGGGGCATGGCCGCGAAGGGCGGCGCCTCGATCGACGACATCCTGCTGCTGTTCATCTACCTCGAGCTCGGCGCGATGGTCGGCATCTACTTCAAGACGAACCATATGCCGGTGAGGTTCCTGATCTACGTCGCGATCACGGCGCTCACGCGCATGATGATCGGCGACGTGCAGGAGAAGCACCTGCATCCCGACATGGGAATCATCCTGATCGCGGGCGCGATCCTGCTGCTCGCGCTCGCGATCCTCGTGATCCGCTACGGCTCGAACCGGTTCCCGTCGGGCGACGGCCGGGATACGACGTCCTAGGTCTTGAACTTCGCCGCGAGCGCCTCGGTGCCGCGCGCGAGCACGACGGTGTCGACGCCCACCGCGACGAACTGCCCGCCGCACTCGAGCCAGCGGTGCGCGTCGGCCTCCACCGTCGTGAGGATACCGGGCGCCTTGCCCGCCTTGCGGATGCGGCGCACGGCATCGTCGATGACCGGCACCACCTTCGGGTTGTTGGTCTCGCCGGGGTAGCCGAGCGAGGCGTGCAGATCGGCCGGGCCGATGAAGACGCCGTCGACGCCGTCGACCGCGGCGATTCTCTCGAGGTTGTCGAGCGCGGTCTGCGTCTCGACCTGCACCAGCACGCAGATCTCCTCGTGCGCGCGCTTCGCGTAGTCCTTGACCCGGCCCCAGCGCGTCGCGCGCGTGCCGCCCGCGACGCCGCGCACGCCCGCGGGCGGGTAGCGCGTGTGCGCGACCGCGGCCTTCGCTTCTTCCGCGTTCTGCACGTAGGGGATCAGGATCGTCTGCGAGCCGATGTCGAGGAAGCGCTTGATCGTCACCATGTCGTTCCACGGCACGCGCACCACCGGGTGCGTGGGATAAGGCGCCGCCGCCTGCAGCTGCGTGAGCACCGACTCGAGATCGTTCGGCGAGTGCTCGGTGTCGAGCAGCAGCCAGTCGAAGCCCGAGCCCGCGACCAGCTCGATCGCGTAGTGCGACGACAGGCTGCACCACAGGCCGATCTGGGGCTTGCCGGCCTTGAGCGCGCGCTTGAACGTGTTGACCGGTAGGTCCATGGTCACACCTGGTAGCCTTTCTCCTTGAGCGCCTTGTCGACCCAGCTGCGGTCGACGGTGCCGGCCTTGATCTCCTTCATCGATTTCTCTTCCTTGGCGAGGATGGCCTTGGCCGACGCGAGCACGGCCTCCGCCTGGTCCTGCGGGATCGCGACCAGGCCATCGGCATCTCCCACGATGACATCGCCGGGATTGACGGTCATGCCGCCGATCGAGATCGCGACGTTGATCTCGCCCGGGCCGTTCTTGTAGGGCCCGCGGTGCGTGACGCCGCTCGCGTACACCGGGAAGCTTCCTTCGCGCAGCTCCTTCGAATCGCGGATCGCGCCCCAGATCACCATCCCCGCGACGCCGCGCTGCTCGGCGCGCGCCGACATGAGCTCGCCGATGATGGCGTTGTCGCAGACGCCGCCCGCGTCCACGACGATGACGTCGCCGGGCTCGGCGATGTCGATCGCCTTGTGCACGAGCAGGTTGTCGCCGGGCGAGGTGCGCACGGTGAAGGCCGGGCCGCAGAGCTTCGTGCCGTCGTGCATGGGCCGAAGCTGCGCGCCGCCCGCGTACAGGCGCTCCATGCTGTCGGAGAGGTGCGGCGTCACCATCTTCGCGAGCTCGGCGAGCAGCTTCTTGTCCGGGCGCTTCGCGACGGGAAGGATGCGGAATCCGACTTTGGCCATGATGCGCTTCCTCTCTAGACGAATTGCACCGCGACGCCGCCGAGCGGGCCGAAGTCGCCGTGCAGCGTGTCGCCCTTCTGCGCGAACACCACGCGCGTGAACGATCCCGCCAGCACCAGGTGCCCGGCCTCGAGCGTCACGCCGTTCTGGCCGAGGCGGTTCGCGAGCCAGGCGACGCCGAGCGCAGGGTGGCCGAGCACGCCCGCGGCGAGCCCGGTCTCCTCGATCTCGGAGTTGCGGTACATGATGCCGCCGACCCAGCGCAGGTCGACGTCGCCCGGCTTGATCGGCCGGCCGCCGCAGACGATGCCAGCCGCCGCGCCGTTGTCGGCGACGGTGTCGAAGATCTTGCGCGGATTGACGATGCGCGCGTCGACGATCTCCATCGCCGGGATCACGTACTCGGTCGCGCGCAGCACGTCGAGCAGGCCGACGCCCGGGCCTTTGAGCGCCTTGCCGAGGACGAACGCGAGCTCGACCTCGACCCGCGGCACGCAGTAGTTCGCGTGCGGCACCTTCGCGCCGTCGGGGATCATCATGTAGTCGAGCAGGTGCCCGTAGTCGGGCTCGTTGATCTGCGAGGAGGCCTGCATCGCCTTGGACGTCAGGCCCACCTTGTGGCCGATCAGCTTCGCGCCGCCCTTGATCTTGTGCTGCGCCACCGCGGTCGAGATCGCGTACGCGTCCTCGATGGTGATGCCGGGGAAGGTTACGGAGAGCTGCGTGGCCTGCTTCTTCTCTTTTTCCGCGTTCAGCAGGATCTCGACCGCCTTCTTGCGGTCGGCTTCGGAAAGGGCCATGTGGGTTCCTTCTTCGGGGAAGGCGGATTCTACTACGGCGCTTCGGCGCGCCGAACCGGCTCTTGATCGACGGCCGCCAGTTCGACTAATGTTTCCCGCGGAGGGAGACGTCATGAGAGCTCTGCTGCTGTGCTTTGCGCTCGTCTCGGCAGGCGCCGCCGGCGCCGGCGCGGACCGCGGTGAGCTTGCCGGCACGATCCGCGACGCGGCCGGAAAGCCGCTGACGGGCGCCGCGGTGAAGATCCGCAACCTCGATCGCGGCGTGACCGTCACGGTGTTCTCGCGCGCCGGCCGCTATCGCGCGGCCGGGCTCTTCCCCGGGAAGACCGAGGTCAGCGCCGGCCCCGACGGCCACGCGCCTGGCGCCGAGCGCACGATCGAGATCGCGACCGGGAAGGCCGCGAAGCTCGACCTGGCGCTGCGCGCCTCGGACCCGGTCGTCACGACGGCCGACTGGATCCCGCAGCTCCCCGACGACGGCGACGGCGCCAAGCAGCTCGTCGTGAACCGCTGCGTCAACTGCCACGGCCCGGTCAATTTCGTCTCCCGGCGCTTCGACCAGCTCGGCTGGAAGAAGGTGATCCTCGACATGGGACGGATCGAGGAGACGCGCAAGGCGCGCTGGCGCGAGATCCCCGACGAGCAGGCGATGGCGGCAAAGGGCGAGGAGATCGAGCGGCTGTCGCGCTATCTCGCGCGGCATTACGGTCCCGACAAGGCGCCGCAAGTACAGGCGCCGAAGCCGGTCGCGTACCGCAGCACGCGCGGCGCGACCGACATCGTCATCACGCAGTTCGACATTCCCACGCGCGGCGCGGTGCCCCACAACGTCGCATCCGACGCGGCGGGCCGAGTCTGGTTCGTCGAGCGCTTCGCCGACAAGGTCGGCATGCTGGACCCGCAAACGGCCGGTTTCCGGGAGCTGCCCATCCCGACGGGCGCGCGTCCGCACGGCGTGATCGCGGACGCGGGCGGCATCGTCTGGTGGACCGAGAGCCGCGGCAACCATCTCGGGCGCCTCGACCCGCGCTCAGGCGAGATGAAGCGCTATCCGCTGCCGCACGAGCGCTCGGGCCCGCACAGCCTCGCGCTCGCGCGCGACGGCGCGATCTGGCTCACCGAGATCGGCGGCAACCGCATCGCGCGCTTCGACCCGGCCGCCGGGCGCTTCACCGAGCACGAGGTGCCGACGAAGCGCTCGCGCCCGTACGGCATCGCGATCGACGCGCGCGGCGACGTCTGGTTCTGCGAGTTCACAGGCGACAGGATCGGCAGGCTCGATCCCGCGACCGGGAGGATCACCGAGTACGCGCCCCCGACGCCGCGCTCAGGACCGCGCCGGCTGCGGATCGACGCCGAGGGCGGGGTGTGGTTCACCGAGTACAACACCAACCGGATCGCGCGCCTCGAACCCGCGACCGGCGCGATGCGGGAGTGGACGATCCCGACGCCGGATTCCGGCCCTTACGACATCGCCGTCGATGCCCGCGGCATGGTCTGGTTCGACGAGTTCACCGCGAACAAGATCGTTCGCTTCGATCCCGCGACCGCCCGCTTCGACGAATTTCCGCTGCCGGGCCCCGACTCGCAGGTGCGCAAGATGGCGTTCGATCCGTCGGGCGCCCTGTGGCTCTCGGAGTACACCGGGAGCCGCATGGTGCGAGTGGTCGAGCGCTAGTGGATCTCGGGCTCGGGCGTCGGCGCCGTGCCTTCGAGGAAGTCGAAATCGCAGCCCTCGTTCGCCTGGCGGATATGCTGCGAGAAGAGCGCGCCGTAGCCGCGCTCGAAGCGGCGCGCGGGCGCGCGCCACGCCTTGCGGCGCTTCTCCAGCTCCGCGTCGGAGACGTGCATCTGCAGGCGCCGGCCGGGGACGTCGAGCTCGATCACGTCGCCGTCCTTCACCAGCGCGAGCGGCCCGCCGACCCACGACTCGGGGGCGACGTGCAGCACGCAGCAGCCGTAGGCGGTCCCGCTCATGCGCGCGTCGGAGATCCGCACCATGTCGCGCACGCCCTGCTGCAGCAGCTTCTTCGGGATCGGCACCTCCCATTCGGGCATGCCGGGCGCGCCGACGGGGCCGGCGTTCTTCAGCACGATCACGCAGTCGGCGTCGACGTCGAGCGCAGGGTCGTCGATGCGCTTCTGCAGGTCGTCGTAATCCTCGAACACCACGGCGCGGCCCTTGTGCTGCAGCAGACGCTTCTCCGCCGCCGCCGGTTTCACGATCGCGCCGTCGGGCGCGAGGTTCCCGCGCAGCACCGCGAGGCCGCCCGATGCGATCAGCGCCTTCTCGCGCGGCAGGATGACGTCGGCATTGAAATTCTTCGCGCCGGCGATGTTCGCGCCGAGCGTCCCGCCGGTGATGGTCTTCGCCGACAGATCCAGCAGATCGGAGATCGACGCGAGCAGCGCGGGAAGGCCGCCGGCGTAGTAGAAGTCTTCCATCAGGTACTTGCCCGCCGGCCGGAGATTGGCGATCACCGGCACCTTGCGCGATAGCGCGTCGAAGCGCTGCAGGTCGAGCGCGACACCCGCGCGCCGCGCCATCGCGATGAGATGGATGACGGCGTTAGTCGAGCCGCCGCAGGCGAGCACGCACGTCACCGCGTTGTCGAAGGACGCGGCCGTGAGGACGCTCTTCGGGGTGACGTCCTCCCACACCATCTCCACCGCGCGCTTGCCCGTCGCGGTCGCCATCTTGGCGTGATGTGAATCCGCCGCGGGGATCGAGGCGGAGCCGGGAAGCGCGAGCCCGAGCGTCTCCACCGCCGAGGTCATCGTCGACGCCGTGCCCATGGTCATGCAATGGCCGGGCGAGCGCGCGATGCCTTCCTCGATCTCCTCCCAGTCGTGCTCGGTGATGGTGCCGGCGCGCAGCTCCGCCCAGTATTTGCGCGTGTCGCTGCCCGAGCCGAGGACCTGTCCGTGCCAGTTGCCGCGCAGCATCGGACCCGCGGGCATGTAGATGGTCGGCAGCCCCATCGACAGCGCGCCCATCACGAGC
>DATDMW010000165.1:0-2119 GCA_036518595.1 Burkholderiales bacterium | reverse complement strand
AAAGACCATGATGACAATCGCTTAGATGAGTATTTAGTCGTCCCATGAGATTGCTGGCCAGACCGATGTAGTAAACCCGCTGCTTGCGGTACAGCACATAGACGCCCGGGCGACCGCGAATCAAATCGCGTAGCACATCTCCATAAGTCTCGAAGACACGCCAAGACACGTCTTCCAATTGCTGAAGAAGCAGTCCTCTCTTGGATCTGCGCTTCGTTGGCATCGGATTCTAAGTGTTCTATTTCGTGCTGAAATCCAAATCACTCCCCGGCTGCGTCGCCGGCCCCGCCGCCCGGGGCGCCTGAGGCGGCGTGAACGCCACCGCGTCCTTCTTCACCTCCGTCGCCAGCCGCTCGATATCCGCCTTCACCTGCGCGTTATCCAGCGCGACCCTCCCCTGCAGCCGCAGCAATATCCGCGACGCGAGATCGATCGCGCGCGGATCGCCGGTGCGCATGTTCGCGGCGACGGTGAGGACGGGCAGCAGGTGGGTGCTGCGAAACCCGGGCTCCGCCCGCTCGATGGCTTCGACGATGGCGTTCTGCGCGCGGGCGATGCCGATGAGGAGGTCGGCGAGGTACTCGGAGGTGATGTTCACGGGACCCTCCCTGGGTCTTGTTGCATTCGCGGTGAAGGATAAACCAGGTGGCGTCTGGGGCGCCTGTTCCGGCAAAAGCAGATCCTTCGCTGCGCTCAGGATGACATGGCTGCCGTCTATCCGTCACGCCGGGAAAACCCCTACAGTCTGACATTACCCTGTCGTGCGCTTTGCCCTCCGCCCTTCGCGAAGGTGTCACCGGCGCGATGCGTTAACTGTAACAATCGACGGGCACGCTCGTTGCATCGCACCGCTTCGAGCGGCCGCGCGGCGGCCGTGGTACGGTGTTTCACGGGCCTGGAGATTCCGATGTCGCGTCGCTTGTTTGCATTTCTGTCCACGCTGCTTGCAGCTTTTGCCGTCGTCGCGGGCCACCCCGCGCACGCCGCCGACGACGACGCGGTCCTGCTCGTCGCCCAGCCGAAGCTGGTCGACGCCGTCTACAACAAGACGGTCCTGATCGTGAAGCCGCTCCCCAACGGCGGGCACGCGGGCTTCATCGTGAACAAGCCGACCGAGGCGCACCTGGGCGAGGTCTTCCCGGACCACGCGCCGTCGAAGAAGGTCGTCGACCCGCTCTACCTGGGCGGGCCCGAGAGCCTGAACACGGTGTTCGCGCTGGTCGAGCGCCAGAAGGCGGTCGACGAGAGCGAGGTGCCGTTCTCGCCGGGCATCTACCTCGCGGTGAAGAGCACCGACGTCGACCACGTGATCGAGGCCGAGTCCGACCACGCGCGCTTCCTCGTGGGCCTGGTGATCTGGAAGCCGGGCGAGCTCGACGCCGAGCTGGAGAAGGGCTTCTGGTACCAGATGGACGCGGATCCCAAGGTGTTCATGAGGAAGGACACGACGCACCTGTGGGAGGAGCTGATGCAGAAGGGCGAGGACCGGAAGCACGCGACCTGATCACTGGGGCTGGATCCCGGCCTTCCTGAGCACCGCCCCCCAGCGCTCGATCTCCGACACGATGAACGCGCCGAACTCCTCGGGAGTGCCGGCGGCGGCGATCGCGCCTTCGGTGTCGAGGCGCTTCTTCAATTCCGGCGTGGCGACGCTGCTGCGCACCTCGGCGTTCAGGCGGTCCACCGCGACGCGAGGAGTCCCCGCCGGCGCCACGATCCCGTACCAGCCGTTCGCGTCGAACCCGGGCACGCCCGACTCGGCGAGCGTCGGCAGGTCGGGCAGGGCTTCCAGCCGCTTCGCGCTCGAGACCGCGAGCGCGCGCAGGCGTCCCTGGCTCACGTAGGGCATCACCGCCGGCGCGCCGTTCAGGCCCATCGAGATCTGCCCGCCGACGAGGTCGGTCATCACCGGCCCGACGCCCTTGTACGGCACGTGCAGGATGTCGGTGCCGGTCGCGAGCTTGAAGTACTCGGTCGTGAGGTGCGAGGTCGACCCGAGCCCCGCCGAGCCGTAGGTGAGCTTGCCCGGGTGCGCGCGCGCGAACGCGATCAGCTCCTGCGCGCTCTTCACGTCGAGCACCCGCGGATTGACCACGAGCACCGAGGGCACGAGCGCCAT
>DATDMW010000164.1:0-7295 GCA_036518595.1 Burkholderiales bacterium | reverse complement strand
GTAGCCGGCGACGTTCTTCATCACCTGCCCGCCGAAGCGCAGGTCGGCGCCGCGGCCGTCGAGCACCCGGACGCCGAGCACGAAGTCGCGCACCGCGCCGCACGCCTGGCGCCGCGGCCCCGAGAGGCCCGCGGCGAGCATGCCGCCGAGCGTCCCCCCGGCGGCATAGCGCGGCGGCTCGAACGCGAGCATCTGGCCGCGGCCGGCGAGCGCGTGCTCGACCTGCGCGAGCGGCGTGCCGCAGCGCGCCGTGACCACCAGCTCGCTCGGCTCGTAGGCGACGATGCCGGCGTAGCCGCGCGTGTCGAGGACCTCGCCGTCGAGCGCGTGGCCGTAGAAGTCCTTGGTGCCGCCGCCGCGCAGGCGCAGCGGCCGCCTCGCGGCTTGCGCGTCGCGGATCTTCGCCGACCATTCGTCGAGGATCGCGTCCATCTCAGAACTCGATCCCGACGATCGCCTTGACCGTCACGTTGTCGCTCGCGGGGGTGAGGCCGTGGCCGACGCCGAGGCTGAGCGACCACGATTTCGCCTCGTATTCGCCGACGACGTAGAGCGTGCGGTCCTGCTCGGGACCGGGCAGGCGATCGGCGAGCGTGCCGTAGCCGTTGTAGTACTCGAGCCCCATCGCGAAGGGACCGGCGGCGCGGTGCACCGCCCGCCACGCCAGCTCGAAGTCGGGCGAGCCGCGGAAGCCCTTCGACAGCCCCCACTCGGGTATCGCATTCACGCCGACCAGCCAGTCGCGCGCGTGGTATCCCGTGATGAGGCGGAGCTCCGCGCTCCACGGCGAGTCGGAGTACTTCTTCGATAGGCGCGAGAGCTCGATGTTCGCGCCCGCGTACCAGCCTTCCGCGTCCTCGGCGGGGTGCAGCGGCATCCACTTGAAGCGCAGCTTCGCCCCCGAGGCGACCCAGTGGCCGTCGCGGTCGACGACGGTCGGCAGGTACAGCCCCCAGTCCATGTCGTGGCCGAGGCCCCAGGAGAATTCGGGCGTGATGCGCGTCGAGCGGTACGGCGGCACGTCACCCTCGTAATCGGGCGTCTTGCGGCCGCGCGGCGTCGTGTTGATGTGCAGCTCGAGGCCGCTCTCGCCGCGCGCGTCGACCTCGTCGGTGTAGACCTGGATCTCGTCGACGATCGCGAGCGCGGGCGGGGACGCCAGCGCCAGGAGCGCGGCAACGAGCGTCGCGGGACGGGAGAGCCTTCGCACTAGAACCGCGGCAGATCGGGATGCGGCAAGGCGCCGCCGTGCACGCGCATGCGGCCGAACTCGGCGCAGCGGTGCAGCGACGGGATGTTCTTGCCGGGGTTGAGCAGGCCCTGGGGATCGAAGGCGCGCTTCACGCCCTGGAAGGCGGCGATCTCGCGCTCGCCGAACTGCACGCACATCTGGTTGATCTTCTCGACGCCGACGCCGTGCTCCCCGGTGATGGTGCCGCCGACCTCGACGCATTTCTCGAGCACCTCGCCGGCGAAGCGCTCGGTGCGCGCGAGCTGGTCGGGGTCGTTCGCGTCGTACAGGATGAGCGGGTGCAGGTTGCCGTCGCCCGCGTGGAAGACGTTCGGGCAGCGCAGCCCGTATTTCGCCTGCAGCTCCTCGATGAAGAGCAGCACGTCGCCGAGCCTGCGCCGCGGGATGGTGCCGTCCATGCAGTAGTAGTCGGGCGAGATGCGGCCGACCGCGGGGAACGCGGCCTTGCGCCCGGCCCAGAAGCGCAGGCGCTCGGCCTCCGAGCCCGAGACGCGGAAGCGCGTCGCCCCGGCGCGCTCGAGCACCGCGGTCACGCGCGCGACCTCCTCCTCGACCTCCTCGGGCGTGCCGTCCGACTCGCACAGGAGCAGCGCCTTCGCCTCGAGGTCGTAGCCCGCGTGTACGAAGTCCTCGACCGCGCGCGTCGCCGGCCGGTCCATCATCTCCAGGCCCGCGGGGATGATGCCGGCCGCGATGATGTCGGCGACGGCGTTGCCCGCCTTCTCCAGGTCGTCGAACGAGGCGAGCACGCAGCGCGCCGTCTCGGGCCTCGGCAGCAGCTTGACCGTGACCTCGGTGACCACCGCGAGCATGCCCTCGCTGCCGATCAGGAGCGCGAGCAGGTCGACGCCCGGCGCGTCGGGCGCCTCCGACCCGAGCTCGATGACCTCGCCCTCGATCGTGACCGCGCGCGCGCGCAGCACGTTGTGCACGGTCAGGCCGTACTTCACGCAGTGCACGCCACCCGAGTTCTCGGCGACGTTGCCGCCGATCGAGCACGCGATCTGCGACGAGGGATCGGGCGCGTAGAACAGGCCGTAGGGCTCGGCGGCCGCCGACACCGCGAGGTTGGTGACGCCCGGCTGCACGCGCGCGACGCGCGCGACCGGGTCGACCGCGAGCACCCGGCGCATCTTCGCGAGCGAGAGCAGCACGCCGTCGCCGCGCGGCAGCGCCCCGCCCGAGAGCCCGGTGCCCGAGCCGCGCGCGACCACGGGGACGCCGAGGTCGCGGCACGCGCGCAGCACCGCGGCCACCTGGTCCTCGTTGTCGGGCAGCGCGACCACCATCGGCGGCTGCCGGTACGCGGACAGGCCGTCGCTCTCGTAGCTCTTCGTGTCCTCGGCGGCGTGGAGCAGCGCCGCGGGCGGCAGGATCGCGCGCAGCCTCGCGACCACCTCGGCCTGGCGCGCGCCGTCGATCGGCTGGTGCAGGTCGTCGACGTTCATGGCGGATTTTCTACCACGGATTGCGGCGCTCGGGAACCTCGTGCACCCAGCGCCGCGCCCAGCCGAGCGTATCCTCGGTCGCCGCCGACGGCACGTACTCGGCGCCGATCCAGCCGCGGTAGCCGAGGCCGTCGATGCGCTCGAACAGCGCGGGGAAATCGATCGCGCCGGTGCCGGGCTCGTGCCGTCCCGGGTCGTCGGCGACCTGGATGTGGCCGATATGGGCGAAGGCCGCCTCGAGCGCGGGGCCGACGTCGCCCTCCATGACGTGGACGTGGAAGACGTCGAACTGCAGCTTCAGGTTCGCCGCGCCGGCCTCGTCGATGAGCGCGAGCGCCTGCGACGGCCGGTTCAGCCAGAACCCCGGGATGGTGCGCGTGTTGATCGGCTCGACCAGGAGCGTCATCCCCTCGCGCGCGAGCGCGGCCGCGGCCCAGCGCAAGTGGCCGACGAAGGTCTCGCGCAGCGCCGCCTCGGGCAGTCCCGGCGGCGCGATCCCGGCGAGGCAGTTCATCTGGCGGCAGCCGAGCGCGCGCGCGTACTCGAGCGCGCGGCCGACGCCGTCGCGGAATTCCTCCGCGCGCGAGGGATCGCAGGCGATGCCGCGGTCGCCGCGCTGCGCGTCGCCCGCCGGCAGGTTGATTTGCACGATCTCGACGCCGGCGGCGCGGGCGCGCTCGGCGAGCGCTTCCCTGCTCCAGCGATAGGGGAACTGGATCTCGACGGCGGCGAAGCCCGAGCGCGCCGCGGCGTCGAAGCGCTCGGGGAACTCGCGCTCGGCGAACAGCATGCTGATGTTGGCGCAGAACCGCGGCATGCCGGCTCAGGCCGCCGCGGGCCCGCGGACGACCGGCTTCTCCTCGACCGGCAGGTTGACGAGGGTCGACACGACCGACAGCCCGATCGCGATCATCCAAACGGCGTTGTAGGACCCGGTATGGTCGTAGATCCAGCCGCCGAGCCAGCTGCCGAAGAAGCTGCCGAGCTGGTGGAACATGAACACGATGCCCGAGAGCATCGCGAAGTGGCGCACGCCGAAGATGCCGGCGACGACGCCGTTGGTGAGCGGGACGGTGCCGAGCCAGGTGAAGCCGAAGCCCGCGGCGAAGCAATAGACGCTGAACGGCGTCAGCGGAAAGGCGAGCAGCAGCGCGATCGCCAGGCCGCGCACGGCGTACAGGCCGGAGAGCAGGTAGTTCTTCGGAAAGCGTCCGCCCAGGTAGCCCGCGAGGTACGAGCCGAAGACGTTGAACAGTCCGATGAGCGCGAGCGCCACGGTGCCGTCGCGCGCGCTGAGGCCGTGGTCGAGCAGGAACGACGGAAAGTGCGTGCCGATGAAGACGATCTGGAAGCCGCAGGTGAAGTAGCCGACGCCGAGCAGCCAGAAGCCGCGGTGGCGCGTCGCCTCGCCGAGCGCGGCCTTGAGCGGCAGCCCGCCCGCCGACGATGCGCCGCCGTAGCCCTGGTCGGGCACGCCGAGCGCCGCGGGGATCATGGTCGCCGCGGTGAGCGCGAGGGCGAGCATCGCCCAGTGCCACCCGAGCGCCGAGATCAGGAACAGCGCGAGCGGCAGCATGACGAACTGCCCGAACGATCCGGCCGAGCTGCCGAGCCCCAGGATCTTCGAGCGCTGCTCGGGCGGGAACGCGCGCCCGAGCGCGCCGAACACGACGTTGAAGGTGGTGCTGCTCATGCCGAAGCCGATCAGCAGGCCCGCGGACAGCGTGAAGACGAGCGGCGTGGGCGCGTACGCCATCGCCACGAGGCCCGCGGCGTAGAGCACGCCGCCCGCCATCAGCACGCGCGGCGCGCCGTAGCGGTCGGCGAGCATGCCGGTGAGCGGCTGCGACAGTCCCCAGAGCAGGTTCTGGATCGCGATCGCGAGGCCGAAGACCTCGCGCCCCCAGCCGTGCTCGAGGCTCATGGGCGTGAGGAACAGGCCGAAGCTGTGCCGGATGCCGAGCGCGAGCGTGAGGATCAGGCTCGAGCAGACGAGCATCACGGTCAGATTGCGGGGGGACAAGGCGGAAGTCCTCTGCGGCTCTGCGCGGAAGAACGCGAGCATAGCACGCGGTTTGCTACCATTGAGCCGGATGGATTCCCGCGTCGCCCGCCCGGTTTTCCTTCGGACGCTTCCGTTCCTGAAGTGGTGGCCGCTCGTCGACCGCCGGACGCTGCGCGCGGACGTGATCGCCGGCTTCGTCGGCGCGACGGTGGTGCTGCCCCAGGGCGTCGCGTTCGCCACGCTCGCGGGACTGCCGCCCGAGTACGGCCTCTACGCCTCGATGGTGCCGGTGGTGATCGCGGCGCTGTTCGGCTCGTCGCTGCACGGGATGTCGGGGCCGACCAACCCCGTGTCGCTGATGGTGCTCGCGTCGCTCGCGGGCCTCGCGGTGCCGGGCACGCCCTACTACATCCACCTCGCGCTCACGCTCGCGCTCATGGCGGGTGCGATCATGATCGCGCTCGGGCTGCTGAGGCTCGGGTCGCTGCTGCAGTTCGTGTCGGACACGGTGGTGGTCGGGTTCACGGCGGCGGTGGCGCTGCTCGTGTTCGCGAGCCAGCTGCCGGATTTCCTCGGGATCCGGATCCCGGCGGCGTCGAGCTTCACGGCGCTCGTGCTCTCGACGTTCATTCGGCTCTCGCACATCCAGCCCTGGGTCGTGGTCGTGGCCTGCGCGACGCTCGCCGTCGGCGCGCTCGCCCGCGAATTTTTCCCGCGCGTGCCGCCGATGCTGGTCGCGATGCTGGCGGGCGGCGCGCTCGCCTGGGCGCTCAACGCCTGGCTGGGGCCGGCGCGCACCGGCCTGCGCACGCTCGGGGCGCTGCCCGGCGCGCTCTCGCCGCTGTCGGTGCCCGACGTCTCGCCGCTCACGCTGCGCACGCTGCTCGGTCCCGCGCTCGCGGTCGCGGCCGTGTGCCTGATCCAGGCCTACTCGGTGACGCGCGCGCTCGCGCTCAAGTCCGGGCAGCGCGTCGACTACAACCAGGAGTTCGTCGGACAGGGGCTCGCCAACGTCTCGGCGAGCTTCTTCTCGGGGATGGCGGTGAGCATGTCGGTGAACCGCTGCGTGCTCAATTACGAGAGCGGCGCGCGCACGCCGATGGCGGCGATCCTCTCGGCGCTGTTCCTCGTGCTCGTCCTCGCCGCGGTCGGAGGCCTCGCGGCGTACCTGCCGTACGCGGTCGTGGCGGGGATGCTGTTCATCGTCGCCTGGAGCCTGATCGACTTCGCGCGCATCCGCCAGATCGTGCGCACCAGCCGCGGCGAGACCACCGTGCTCGTCATCACCTTCGCGGCGACGCTGCTCTTCGACATGGAGCTCGCCATCGCGCTCGGCGTGCTCGCGTCGCTCGTCGTCTACCTGCACCGCACCTCGCACCCGATCATGCGCACCCTCGTCCCCGACCCGCGCCACCCGAATCGCAAGATGACCGAGCCCGAGGACGACCTGCGCGAGTGCCCGCAGGCGAAGATCCTGAGGATCGAAGGCTCGATCTGGTTCGGCGCCGTGAGCCACGTCGAGCGCCACTTCGACACCCTGCGCGAGCACGCGAAATCGCAGGAGCACCTCATCCTCATGGCGAAGAGCGTCAACTTCGTCGACATGGCGGGCGCCGAGCTCCTCGCCGAGGAGGCCGAGCGAAGGCGCGCGATCGGCGGGCGCCTGTACTTCTACAGCCTGCGCCAGCCCGTCGAGGACCTGCTCCGGCGCGGCGGCTACATGAAGCGGATCGGCGAGGAGAACGTCTTCCGCGGCAAGCAAGACGCGTTCGCCACGATCTTCGAGCGCCTGGACCGCGACGTCTGCGCGACGTGCCGCGCGCGCATCTTCGTCGAGTGCAAGACCCTGCCGCCGCCGAAAGACCCGTCGTGAAGCGCGCCGCGCTGGTCCTCGTCGCGCTTTTCATCGTCGAGGCCCTCGCCGCGTGCGGCGGCGGCAGCTCGCCCAAGCTCGCGAAGCTCCCGGGCGACGCCGTCGTCCTCGCCTTCGGCGACAGCCTGACCTACGGCTACGGCGCCAACCCGAACGAGAGCTACCCCGCGCGCCTTCAGGCGCTGATCGGCCGCAAGGTCGTCTCGGCCGGAATCCCCGGCGAGACCACCGCCGGCGGCCTCGCGCGGCTGCAATCCGCGCTCGACGAATCCAAGCCGGCCCTTCTCATCCTGTGCGAAGGCGGCAACGATTTCCTCCAGCACCTCGACGAAAAGATCGCCGCCCAGAACCTGCGCTCCATGATCGGCCTCGCGCGCGCGCAAGGCGCCCAGGTCGTCCTGATCGGCGTGCCGAAGCCGGGCTTGATGCCGTCGACCGCGACGCTCTACACCGACATCGCGACCGAGATGAAGATCCCCTACGACAACTCGACGCTCGTCAAGATCCTCACCGACAACGAGCTCAAGTCCGACCTCGTGCACCCGAACGCGAAGGGGTACGCGAAGATGGCAGAAGGGGTGGCGGCGCTGCTGAAGAAGAGCGGGGCGATCTAGCTCGCGCCGCTAGGTTGCCGTTCGCTTTTTCGAGGCGTAGTCACGCAGCGCGCGATTTACGGCCTCCGAGTCAGGGAAGAGCTTGTGGAGGTCGGGATCGATC
>DATDMW010000163.1:0-3581 GCA_036518595.1 Burkholderiales bacterium | reverse complement strand
GGCTGCCGCGCGTACGATCCGGCCTCGCCCTCGCGCGCTCGAAGATTCCGGCGCCCGTCTACGGTCGACCGCGGCGCGAACGCCGGTGCCGGATGCGGCGCGCGATCGCCTCGGCGAGATTGCGGATCCCGATCTCGTACGCCCGTTGCGACATCGCCTGCTCGTAGCTGAGCCGCCGCGAGATCGCGAGGCGCCGGTACGCGGCGCGCAGCGCCGACTCGGTCCCCGGGGACGCGAGCGCTTCGAACGCGAGGGGCAATTGACGGGGAACGGCGTTGCCGGAGGAGCCCTGCGCGCGGTGCCGCCCGTTCATGCCCGTCTCCGCGAGGTTTGCGAGAAACTTCGGGTGATTGAGGACGCTCTCAGGGTATCAGCGCCGCGGCGCGGACGTTCTGATGCACATCAAAATGAGGCGATGCCGGGCTGCGCACGGCCGGCCGAAGATGGAGAATGACGTCATGGCGAAAGACGACAAACGCATCGACCTGGAGCAGGTCCGAACGATGCTCGAGGCGCTCGAGCGCGACCTGGCGGCGGTCCGCGGCGGGTCGCAGGACCTGCAGGTGCTACGCGACGAGGTCGACCGGCTCAAGGCGCTGCTCGAGTCCGGCGAGCCGCATCACACGGTGCGCGACTCGCTGCATTCGCTGCGGCTCGCGCTCCAGGGCGAGGGCATCCGGCTCGGGCAGTACGTCGGGATGATCGGGCGCATCCTCGGGATGTGACCGTGGCGCTGCGCGACCTCGTCTCGCGTCACTACCTGACGCCGCTGTTCGAGCCGCAGTCGGTGGCCATCGTCGGCGCGACCGACAAGAAGGGCAAGGTCGGCGAGGTCCTGATCGCGAACATGCTCGAGGCCGGCTTCAAGGGGCCGCTGTACGCGATCAACCCGAAGTACAAGGAGGTCTGCGGGGTCCCGTCCTTCGCGTCGATCGACAAGCTGCCGCAACGCGTGGACCTGGCCGTGATCGCGACGCCGCCGCAGACCGTGCCCGGCGTGATCGACGAGTGCGGCCGCGCCGGCGTGCGCGCCGCGGTCGTGATCACCGCCGGGTTCTCGGAGACGGGTCCCGCGGGCGCGAAGCTCGAGCGCGCGCTGCTCGAGAACGCGCGCCGCCACGGCGTGCGCGTGATCGGGCCCAACTGCCTCGGCATCCTGCGGCCCGCGCTCGGGCTCAACGCGACCTTCGCGCGCAGCCGCGTCGTCCCCGGGTCGCTCGGGCTGATCTCGCAGTCGGGCGCGGTGTGCACCGCCATGCTCGACTGGGCCGAGCCGGGCGGCGTGGGCTTCTCCAGCGTCGTTTCCCTCGGCGGCTCGGTCGAGCTCGACTTCGGCGAGATCATCGACTACCTCGCGAACGATCCCGCGACCGAGCACATCCTGCTCTACATCGAGGGCATCCGCGACGCGCGGCGCTTCCTGTCGAGCCTGCGCGCGGCGGCGCGCATGAAGCCCGTGATCCTGATGAAGGTCGGCCGCCACCCGGCAGGCTCGCGCGCCGCGGTCTCGCACACCGGCGCGATCGTCGGCGCCGACGACGTCTTCGATGCGGTCGTGAAAAGGGCCGGCGTCGTGCGCGTGCGCTCCGTGGGGCAGCTCGTCGCCGCGGCGCAGGCGCTCTCCTCGCACGTGCGCCCGCGCGGCAACCGTCTCGCGGTCGTCACCAACGGCGGCGGCCCGGGCGTCATGGCGGCGGACCTCGCCGCCGACCTCGAGCTGCCGCTCGCCGAGCTCTCGAGCGCGACCATCGATTCGCTGCGCGACGCGCTGCCGCCGAACTGGTCGCACGGCAACCCGCTCGACCTGATCGGCGACGCCGACAGCGCGCGCTACCGCGCGGCGGTGAAGGCCTGCCTCGGCGACGACGGCGTCGACGGGCTGCTCACGATCCTGACGCCGCAGGCGATGACCGACGCCGAGGACGTGGCGCGCGCCGTGGTCGAGAGCGCGCGCGGGTCCTCGAAGCCGCTCGTCGCGTGCTGGATGGGCGAGGCGCACGTCGCCTCCGCGCGCAAGATCCTCACCGACGCCGGCATCCCGACCTTCCGCACGCCCGACCCGGCGGTCGAGATGTTCGCGCACGTCTCGGCCTTCTACCGCAACCAGCAGGCGCTGCTTCAGGCGCCGGGGCCGCTCGCGCGCGGCTCGGCGCCCGACCTGCGCGGCGCACGCCTGGTGGTCGAGGCGGCGCTCGCCGACCGGCGCAAGGTCCTCACCGAGATGGAGTCGAAGGCGCTGCTCGCCGCGTTCCACGTCCCGATCGCGAGAACCGCGATCGCGCGCTCGGCGCAGGAGGCGGTGCTCCTCGCGGAGCAGTTCGGCTTTCCGGTGGCGATGAAGATCGATTCGCCCGACGTCACGCACAAGAGCGACGTCGGCGGCGTGCGGCTCAACGTCGCCGACGCCCAGAGCGCGCGCGCGGCCTATCAGGAGATCGTCGAGCAGGTGAAGCGCAAGCGCCCGGGCGCACGCGTGAACGGCATCGCCATCGAGCCGATGATGGTGCGCCCGCACGGCCGCGAGCTGATGGTCGGCGTGAAGCGCGACGCCGTGTTCGGCCCGGCGATCACCTTCGGCGCGGGCGGCACGGCGGTGGAGGTGCACCGCGACCGCTCGGTCGCGCTGCCGCCGCTCAACGCCTTCCTCGTCGCCGACATGATCCGCGGCACGCGCGTCTCCAGGCTGCTCGGCGCCTTCCGCAACCTGCCGCCCGCCGATACCAAGGCGCTGGAGAGCGTGCTGCTGCGCGTGTCCGAGATGGTGTGCGAGCTGCCGCAGATCGAGGAGCTCGACATCAACCCGCTCATCGTCGACGACAAGGGCGCCGTGGTCGTCGACGCGCGCGTGGTCGTGCGCGAGGCGCCGCCGATGCGCCGCTACGCGCACATGGCGATCCACCCCTACCCGAGCGAGCTGTGCACCACGTGGCAGCCGCGCGAGGGGCCGCCGGTGACGCTGCGCCCGATCCGGCCCGAGGACGCGCAGATGGAGCAGGAGTTCGTGAAGGGGCTCTCGGACCAGAGCCGGCACTTCCGCTTCATGAACACGCTGAAGGAGCTGACGCCCGCGATGCTCGCGCGCTTCACCCAGATCGACTACGACCGCGAGGTCGCGATCATCGCGGTCCAGGAGCTCGACCGGAAGGAGATCGAGCTCGGGGTCGCGCGCTACGTCATGAATCCGGACGGCGAGACCTGCGAGTTCGCCATCGTGGTGGCCGACGAATGGCAGGGCAAGGGCCTCGCGCGTCGCATGCTCGAGATGCTGGTCGACGTCGCGCGCTCGCGCGGGCTGAAGGCGATCATCGGCCATATCCTGTCGATGAACCAGCCGATGATCAAGCTCTCGGAGAAGCTCGGGTTCACGATCGCCGACGGCGTCGACGACCCGACCACGAAGCGGGCGACGCTCGCGCTCGAGCGCGCGATCGGGCGCTGACGCGCGTCGCGGCGCCTGCGACGCCGACTACAGCGTCATGCCGCCGTCGACGCTGATCACCGCGCCGTTGACGTAGCTCGCCTCGTCCGAGGCGAGGAAGGCGAACACGCTGGCGACCTCCTCGGAGGTCCCCAGGCGCCCG
>DATDMW010000162.1:0-4774 GCA_036518595.1 Burkholderiales bacterium | reverse complement strand
CGGCGGCAAGGAGCTCGGCTACGCTTCCGACCTCGACCTCATCTTCTTGCACGACGACGAGGACGAGCGCGCGCAGGAGATCTACGCGAGGCTCGCGCAGCGCATGAGCCGCCTGCTCACCAGCCGCACCGCCGCCGGCGTGCTGTTCGACATCGACCTTCGCCTGCGCCCCGACGGCGAGGGCGGCATGGTCGTGAGCTCGATCGACGCCTTCCGCCGCTACCAGCGCGAGGCGGCGTGGACCTGGGAGCGCCAGGCGCTCACGCGCGCGCGCTTCTCGGCCGGCGACGCCACCGTCGGCGCCGCGTTCGAGGACGAGCGCCGGCGCGTGCTGCGGGAGCCGCGCGACGCCGCGAAGCTGCGCGAGGACGTCCTCTCGATGCGGACGCAGCTCCTCGAGGGGCATCCCAACACGAGCGAGCTGTTCGACCTCAAGCACGACCGCGGCGGCATGATCGACATCGAGTTCGTCGTGCAGTACCTGGTGCTCGCGCACGCGCATGCGCATCCCGAGCTGGTCGCGAACGACGGCAACATCGCCCTGCTGCGGATTGCGGCGCGGCTCGGCCTGATCGCCACCGAGACGGCCGAGACGGTCGGCGACGCCTACCGCGAATTCCGCCGCCTCCAGCACAAGCTGCGGCTGAACGGCGCGCGCTACGCCCGCGTGCCGGCCGAGGAGGTGCGCGCGAGCACCGGCGCGACGCTCGCGCTCTGGCGGGAGGTGTTCGGCGCCGACTAGGGAGCGGGCGGGCTTTCCGCTAGAATGTCCCCTTCCCAGGCGTTTCCGGAGTTTCCGATGTCGATGGCCGACCGCGACGGGGTGATCTGGTACGACGGCAAGCTCGTGCCGTGGCGCTCCGCGACCACGCACGTGCTCACCCATTCCCTGCACTACGGCTTGTCCGTGTTCGAGGGCGTCCGCGCGTACAAGACGGTCGACGGCACGGCGATCTTCCGGCTCAAGGAGCACACCGAGCGGCTGTTCAACTCGGCGCACATCTACATGATGAAGATTCCCTTCGCGCGCGAGCAGCTGATCGAGGCGCAGAAGGAAGTGGTGCGCGAGAACAAGCACGAGTCCTGCTACGTCCGGCCGATCGCGTTCTACGGCTCGGAGAAGATGGGCGTATCGCCGATCGGCGCGAGCGTGCACGTCGCGATCGCGGCCTGGCCCTGGGGCGCCTATCTCGGCGCCGAGGCGATCGAGAAGGGCATCCGCGTGAAGACGTCGTCGTACGCGCGGCACCACATCAACGTGACGATGGCGCGCGCGAAGATGGCGGGCACGTATCCGAACTCGATCCTCGCGAACCTCGAGGCGACGCAGCACGGCTACGACGAGGGCCTCCTGCTCGACGTCGACGGCTTCGTCGCCGAGGGCTCGGGCGAGAACCTGTTCATCGTCAAGGACGGCAAGCTGCACGAGCCCGAGCTGACCTCGGCGCTCTCGGGCATCACGCGCGCGTCGGTGATCGAGCTCGCGAACGAGCTCGGCTACGAGGTGATCTCGCGCCGGATCACGCGCGACGACATCTACATCGCCGACGAGGCTTTCTTTACCGGCACCGCCGCCGAGGTGACGCCGATCCGCGAGCTGGACGGCCGCATCATCGGCGCCGGCAAGCGCGGCCCGGTGACGACGCAGATCCAGAAGCTGTTCTTCGACGTGGTCGCCGGCAAGGTCGCGAAGCACAAGGATTGGCTGACGCCGGTCGACGCGAAGCAGCCTGCCGGCCGCGTGAAGGCCTGAGGCGATGGGCGCCGACGATCGCAGCCCGCGCGTCGTCTCGGTCACCGAGGCGGACCTGCCGCTGCACTGCCCGACCCCGAGCACGCCGGTGTGGAGCATGCACCCGCGCGTCTTCCTCGACGTTGCCGACACCGGCAAGATGCTGTGCCCGTACTGCGGCACGCTGTACGTCTACAAGGGCGCCCCGGCGAAGGGGCATTGAACTCCCGGCGGCACGGCCGCCCGACGCGGAACCGAAGTGCCCAGAATCCTGATCGTCGCCCCGAACTGGATCGGCGACACGCTGCTGGCCCAGCCGCTGTTCGCGCGGCTGCGCCGGAAATTGCCGAGCGCGGTGATCGACGCGATGGCGCCGCCGTGGACCGCGCCCGTGCTGCGGCGCATGCCCGAGATCAGCGACGTGATCGAGGCGCCGTTCCTGCACGGCAGGCTCGAGCTGCGCGCGCGCTGGCGGCTCGGCCGCTCGCTGCGCGCGCACCAGTACGACGAGGCGATCGTGCTGCCGAACACCTTCAAGGCGGCGCTCGTCCCGTTCTTCGCCGAGATCCCGCTGCGCGTCGGCTATGTCGGCGAGACGCGCTACGGGCTGCTGACGCTCGCGCACAAGCTCGATGAGAAGAAGCTGCCGCTCATGGCCGAGCGCTACGCGCAGCTCGCCGAGCGTCCGGGCGCGGCGCCGCTGCGGCCGCTGGCGCCGGCGAAGCTGAACGTCGACGAGGCGAACCTGATCATCACGCTCGGGCGCCTGGGGCTGTCGCGCGCGAAGCCGGTCGCGGCGCTCTGCCCCGGCGCCGAGTACGGGCCTTCGAAGCGCTGGCCGGCGGGCCACTTCGCGGCGCTCGCGAAGAAGCTCGCGGCGATGGGCCGCGCGGTCTGGATCTTCGGCTCGCCGAACGACCGCCCGATCGGCGAAGAGATCGCGAAGCTTGCCGACGGCGCGG
This sequence comes from Burkholderiales bacterium, assembly GCA_036518595.1. Classification (GTDB taxonomy): domain Bacteria; phylum Pseudomonadota; class Gammaproteobacteria; order Burkholderiales; family SG8-39; genus VBDM01. Next base: position 2,080 of record DATDMW010000162.1, on the reverse strand, counting down.
CGGTGAACCTGTGCGGCCGCACCGACCTCGCGGCCGCGATCGACCTGCTCTCGATCGCCGAGATCGTCATCACCAACGACTCGGGGCTCATGCACCTCGCGGCCGCGGTGGGCCGCCCGGTCGTCGCGCTCTACGGGTCGTCGAGCCCGGATCACACGCCGCCGCTCACCAAGCGCGCGCGCATCGTGCGCACGGGCATCGACTGCAGCCCGTGCTTCGCGCGCGACTGCCCGCTCGGGCATCACAAGTGCATGGTCGACCTGACGCCCGAGCGCGTGCTGCGCGAGATCGCGGATATCGAGGCGAAGGTCCACTGAGGCCGTTCGGGATATGATGCGGCATGAAGAACTCCGAAGTTCCGATGATGACCTTGCGCCGCGCGGTGCAGCTCTGCGACGGCATCGATGCTCTCGGCGACGCGCTCAGCGTGTCGACCGCCACTCTCGAGCGCATGATCTCCGGCGACGAAGAGGTGCCGCTCGACGTGTTCACGCAGGCCGTGGGCCTGCTCCTCGAGGTCACCGCCACGCGCACGCCGAAGCGCTCGACGCCCGATTCGAATGACGGCGGCAGGAAAGGCCCGCGGCACTAGCGAAAGGAGACCGGCATGGAAAAGCGCGCATTTCTCAAGATGACCACGCTGGCGGTCGCCGGCATGACCTTCGGGCCGGCGCGCGCCGTGTCCGCGGCGACCCGATTCGATCCGAGGGCGAAGCTCGACGTGAAGATCACCGAGGTGCCCTATCGGAAGAACGCGGCCGGGCGGCAGCTGCTGGCGCGCATCTACCAGCCGCAAGGCGCGGGGCCGTTCCCCGTGCTGCTCGACCTGCACGGCGGCGCGTGGAACCGCAAGGACCGCAAGGCCGAGGAGCCGATGGACCGCGCGATCGCCGAGAGCGGCGTGCTCGTCGTCGCGATCGACATGACCATCGCCAAGGAAGCGCCCTACCCCGCGTGCGTGCAGGACGCGCACTACGGCGTGCGCTGGCTGAAGTCGAAGGCGGCCGGATGGAAGGGCGACCCGGCGACGCTCGGCGTGTTCGGCAGCTCGAGCGGCGGCCACGTCGCCGAGCTGATCGGCATGCGCCCGCGCGACGCGCGCTACGCCGCGTATCCACTGAAGGAGGCGCCGAATCTGGACGCGAGCGTCCTCTACGTCGCGACGCGCTCGCCGATCAGCAACACCTTCGCGCGCTACCAGAACGCGGTGAACCGCAAGCGCGAGAACATGATGCGCAACAACACCAACTTCTTCAAGCCGTTCGACACCATCCACGAGGCGAACCCGCAGGAGATCCTCGAGCGCGGGGAGAAAGTCGTGATGCCGCCGCTGCTCATCATGCAGGGCGCGCTCGACGACAACGTGCTGCCGCCCGACCAGAAGAAGTTCGCCGAGACCTACAAGGCCAAAGGCGGCGACGTGCGCTTCGAGCTCTTCGAGGGCTGCGAGCACGAGTGGGTCGCCGAGCCCGGCCCGCAGACCGACCGCGCGCACGAGATGGTGAAGGGGTTCATCGCGCAGCAGCTCTCGGCGCGGCGCTCGGCGTAGGCACAGGAGCCCTGCTCAGGGCTCCTGCGAGTCGATCAGGATGAAGGCCACGCGCGCGGGCACCTTGCCGCGGTTCACCCAGGCGTGGTTCGTCGCCTGCTGCACGAACACGTCGCCCGCCTTGAAGTGCACCTCGCCCTCGTCCATCAGCATGTCGATCTCGCCCGACATGACGATGCCGTAGTCGAGGCTGCGCGTGCGGTGCATCATCGGGTGGCGCGGCGGCAGGCCGCGCTTGGGCGCCCCGGCGCCGACGATCTTCATCATGTGGTTCATGTCGGTCGGGTGCTCGCCCTGCGAGTCGGGCGCGAAGTCGACGATGCGGAACACCGTGCCGCCGTTCGGCGGCACCAGCCCGATCTTGGTCTTGCCGCGGTCCGCGGTGTTGGTGAAGTCGGGGAGGTTCGTGCTCGTCACCCAGATGTTGGCCGCGTAGTTGGGCGGGCGCGGCGCGGTGAGCGGCGTGCGCTCGTCGATCATCACCACGGCTTTGCCCGAGTCGTCCAGCTTGGTGACCACGCGCCGCACCTG
>DATDMW010000161.1:0-5515 GCA_036518595.1 Burkholderiales bacterium | reverse complement strand
TGGTCGCGGAAGTACTCGGCCATCGCGGTCGCCGAGTAAGCGGCGCTCGATCGCACCAGCGCCGGCTGGTCGGACGTTGCCACGACCACCACCGAGCGCGCGATGCCCTCGGCGCCGAGCACGCGATCGATGAACTCGCGGACCTCGCGACCGCGCTCCCCGACGAGCGCGATGACGTTGACGTCGGCGCGGACCTTGCGCGCGATCATCCCGAGCAGGGTGCTCTTGCCGACGCCGCTGCCGGAGAAGATGCCGACCCGCTGTCCCTTTCCGGTCGTGAGCAGCGCGTCGATCGCCTTCACGCCGGTCTCGAGCACGTCGCGGATCGACGCTCGCGAGAGCGGATTGAGCGGCTCGGCGCGGAAGCCGTAGCGCCCGCTGCACGCGGGCGCCGGCCGTCCGTCGAGCGGGGAGCCGAAGGCGTCGACGACGCGGCCGAGGAGCGCATCGCCGACCGGGATCTGCAGCGGCTTGCCGGTCGCGATCACCTCGCTTCCGAGGCGCACGCCGTGCAGCCCGCTGTAGGGCATGAGCAGCACCTTGCCGTCCTTGATGCCGACCACTTCGGCGGGGACGCGCTCGGCGCGCGTGCCGGGACAGATGTCGCACACTTCGCCGACGAACGCGTCGGGTCCCTTGGCTTCGACGACCAGTCCGTAGGAATGCGTGACGCGTCCGGTCCGGTCGCACAGATCGGCCTCGCGCACGGCGGCCAGGTAGCGCTCGAGGTTCACGGATGCTCCGCCGGGCGCGTGGACGCGCGTGCGTCGAGCAGCGTGGCGCGCAGGCGCTCGAGCTGCGTCTCGAGCCGGGCATCGAGCAAGCCGCCCTCGGTCTCGACGAGGCAGCCGCCGAGCGCGACCTTGTCGTCCGCGACCAGCTCCACCTTGAAGTGCCGGTCGCCATCGCCGCGCGGGTCGCCGGCGGCGCCGCGCAGCAGCGCGCAGTCCTGCGGGTGCAGGCGCACGAGCATCGCCTCGTCGCGCTTCACCCGGGCGATCACCTCGTGAACCATCCCGGCGACCGCCTCGCGCTCGAGCGCCCTGGCGCCGAGCAGCTTGCAGACGGCCTCGAAGGCGATGCCGACGAGAAGGTCCTGCGCCCCTTCGATCTCGCGCTCGGCGTGCTTCGCGACCGCGGCGAGCGCGCGCGTCCCCGCGGCCGCCTGCTCGCTCGCCTCGCGCAGCGCCTCGGCCCGGCCCTGCTCGACGCCTTCGGCGTGACCGGCCTTGCGCGCCTCCTCCGCCTCGCGTTCCAGGCGCGCGTCGAGCTCGAGCCGCAGCTCGTCCGCGATCTTTCTGCGCTCGCTTTCGAGCCATGCGGCCTCGGGAGCCGCCGATTCGACGCGCGCACCGACCGGGCACGGGTCGGCGCCGGTCCCCGCGGGCGCTGGGCGCGCCACGGGCTCCGCTTCGGCATGCCCCGGACGGCGCACGCCCAGGACGACGGCGCGCTCGGAAACGTGGGCGCCGCGGATCAGCGCATCCATGCGCGCAGCCTTTCCCAGATGCGCGGCCGCGGGCTGCGCGCGAGCGGATCGAGGTTGTCCATGACTCGCTCGAAGGACGCGCCGCGGGTCTCGAGCTCGGCCGACGTCTCGCCGATCCTGCGCGCGAGCGAGCGCGCGAGCGCGGCAGCGAACGCCGGGTGCGGCGCCGCAGCGACCGGCGCGGATCGGACGCTCGAATCGGGGGCGCCCGCCGCGAGGCGCTGCAGCACCGCCCGGCGCCATTTCCAGTGATGCATCGCGAGGATCGTCGAGCGTACCCATTCGGGCTCGCCGCTCAGAGCGCGCGCCACGGCCTCGGGGTCGGCGTGCGCGAGATCGGCCGGCACGCCCGGGGCTACCGGCTCGAGGCGCTCGCGCTCCGGAGCGGCCGCGAGCTCCTCCTTCGCCGCCTCGACGTGCGCCGCGACGATGCCCGAGCGCTTCAGGTCGCGCAGCAGCAGCCCCAGCGCCCGCCGGTCGCGCCGGCCCAGGCGGTCGAGGATCCAGTCGCGGTCGGCCGCGGCGACGCCGTGCAGCCTGAGGGCCGCGAGCCGCAATCCGTCGCTCATGACCTCGTCTCCTGCGTCGGCGTCGGCTCGCCGCCCTGCACCCAGGCCCTGATCTGCGAAAGCGCCTTCTCGCGGTCCTCCGCGGTCATCGTGGGCGGCTCCGGCCGGCGCCGCGACGCCGCGACGAACAGCGCGAGCGCCACGGCGAGCAGCATCGCGAGCGCGGCGGCGATCGGCACCGAAAGGTCGACCGATTTCGGGCCGGCGTCGCGCGCAACCGCGCGCGCCTGCGGCGGCTCCTCCGACGGCGCCGGCTCGGGCAGCGCCGCCGGCAAACCGGAAACGGAGCGCGCGCCCAGCTCGTCGACCGCGTGCACCGCGCTGGCGTCGCCGCGCTGGCGCTGCAGGCCGACTGCCATCGCGACGACGTCCGACACGCGCTGGATGCGCTGCGCGTCCATCCGCCCGGGAAGGACGACGCCGACGCTGATGCGCTTGATGCTTCCCGGCGTGGTGACGACCTGCTCCACCTGCTTGCCGTTCTCGTACTCGACCTCGACGCTGGAGGTCTGCGTTCCGACCGGCTGCGGGGTCTGCTTGGCGAGGTCGGCGGTGGCCTGGACCTCGTAGCCGCGCGGGGTCGCCACCCCCTGCACGTTGGTGCGGCGCCGGGTCACGGCTCCGGCGAACTCCCCGTCCTTGCGCGCGAAGGGGATCACGTCCTCGCGCGTGGTCTTCACGCTGTCCTGGCTGAGCGTGACGTCGATGCTGACGATGGCCTGGCCGGGACCGAACGCGCGATCGAGCACCTCGATCGCCTTCTTCGTGAGATAGACCTCCGTGCTCTTCTTCAGCTCGAGCCGGCCGCCGACCCCTCCCATGTCGTCGCGCTCGTCGGCGAGCCGGCTGAGCGCGACACCCTGGTGATCGAGCACCGTCACCGCCTGCGGGTCCATGTCGGGCACGGCGGCCGCGACCAGGCGCTGGATGCCGACGATCTGCTCGGGCCGCAGGCGGCTGTCGCCGCGAAGCGCGAGCGTGACCGAGGCCTTGGGCTGCGCGCTGTTCTTCTTCAGCAGCCCGCCCTCCGGGAAGGCGAGGTGCACGCGCGCCTGCCTGATCTCCTCGATGCTCATGATCGTGCGCGCGAGCTCGCCCTGCAGCGCGCGCTGGTAGTTGATCTTCTGCGCGAACTCGGTCATGCCGAAGTCGCTGTTGTTGAAGATCTCGAAGCCGACGTTGCCCTTGAGCGGCACGCCTTTGCCGCCCATGATCTTCAGCCGCGTCTTGTGCACGGCGTCGCGCTCGACCAGGATGGTGCGGCCGCTGTCCGCGAGGCGGTAGCCGACCTTCATGCGGTCGAGCTCGGCGACGATGGCTGCGCCGTCCTGCGGGTCGAGATCCGCGAACAGCACCTGGTAGTCGTCGCGCAGGATCCACGCGGCGCCCGCGATCAGCAGCACCACGACGACGAGCAACCCCGTCACGATGCTCACCTTCGCGCCCGCGCCGAGAGCAGCCCAGCGTTCTCTTGCGTTCGCCATGTCCGCTCCTCAGACCTGCATGCGCAGGATGTCCTGGTACGCTTCCAGCACGCGCGAGCGTATCTGCACCATGAGCTGGAACGAGAGCTTGGTGTCCTCGAGCGCGATCATCACGTCGTGCAGGTTGCTCGCCTTGCCGAGCGCGAGGTCCTGCACCTTCTTGTCCGCGCTCTGGATCTTGTCGTTCACCTGTGCGATCTCGCTCGCGAGCCAGTCGCCGAAGCCGGACGCGGGCGCGGCCCCGGTCCCGGTTCCGGTCCCGACTGCCGACCCGGGGAGCTTCGACTCGATCGCCTGCGCCGTCGCCGAAGGGATGAAGCCGACCGCGTCGATGCTCATCGGCCGCCTCCGCCGATGTCGAGCGCTCTCTGCGCCATCGTCTTCGCGGCGTTGAGCGCTACGACGTTCGCCTCGTAGGTCCTCACCGCGGTGATGAGATTGGTCATCTCGGCGACCGGGTTGATGCCGGGATACGAGACGAAGCCGCGCGAGTCCGCGTCGGGATGCCCGGGCTCGAGCACCATCCGCGGCGGTGCGTCCGTCGGCACGAGCTGCTGCACCTGCGCGCCGCCGAGCTGCACGCCCCAGGCCGCCATCGCGGCCTCGAAGCGAGGGTCGGTGCGCACCCCCGATACGACGCGCAGCGGCTGGAACATCGTGCCGTCGGCGCCTCTCGAGCTGTTGACGTTCGCGAGGTTCATGGCCGTGACGTCGAGCCGCATCTTCTCGACCGTCATGCCGGAACCGCTGATTGCGAATGCGGCCAGATAGTCCATCATTTCCTCCCGTCGTTGATCGCGGATTGCAGTACATCCATCTGCTCGCGCAGCGCGCGCAGCAGCGCCTGGTAATGCAGCACGTCCTGCGCCATCTGCGTCGCCTCGAGGTCGAGCTGCACCTTCGCGCCGGGCGTCGGATCGGTCGTGACCGTGGGCAGCAGGCGCGCGGGATCGGGACCGCGGCCGCGCGCGGCATCGCGCATCGCGTCCGCGAGCTGCTGCTCGAAGTCCACGTGCACCGGCGCGTAATCGGACGTGCTCGCGTTGGCGATGTTGTTCGCGGTGGCGAGCTGGCGCATGCTGACGCCGTCGAGCGCCATGCGGATCAACGCGCCCGTCGCGCCGGTGAGTGCTCCCGTGTCCATCGTCAGATTCCCCCTTGCGTCACTGGATGATGAGGTCGGCATGCAGCGCGCCGGCCGCCTTGATGCCCTGCAGGATCGAGATCATGTCGCGCGGTTGCGTCTTGATGCGCGCGAGCGCCTTCACGAGGTCGGCGACCGTGTTGCTCACCTCGACCACCGCGACGTTGCCGTCCGCGGGCGCCTCCTGCACCTCGATGCGGGTGCGCGGCACGACCGCCGTGCGCACTCCCGGCCCGGTGAACGCCACTCCCGTCGGCTGCGACACCAGGTAGTCGGTAGTGATCGAAACCTTCAGGTCGCCGTGCGAGACGACGACGTGCGAGATGCGCACGTCGCCACCGGACACGACCGTGCCGGTGCGCTCGTTCACCACCACCTTCGCGCGCTGGTCGGGCTCGATGCTGACGTTCTCGATGCGGGTCATGTACGTGACCAGTCGGGCGCGCTCTTCCGGCGGAATCGCGATCTCGATGCGGCCAGCGTCGACTGCCCGCGCGACCGCGCCCGACCCGAGCGTGGTGTTGAGCGAGTCGGCGACGCGGCTCGCGGTCGTATAGTCGGGATCGGACAGGACGAAGCTCAGATGGTCGTCCTTCACCACCTCGGTGGCGACCGCGAGCTCGACCGTCGCGCCGCTCGGGATCGCGCCCACGGTCGGATGATTCTTCTGCACGACATTGCCGTTGAGGTCGTACTTGTAGCCGCCCACCGAGAGCGGACCCTGCGCGAGCGCGTGCACGACGGCATCTGCGCCCTTCAGCGGCGTGAGCAGCAGCGTGCCGCCGAGCAGGCTGCGCGCGTCGCCGATCGACGTGACCACCACGTCGAC
>DATDMW010000160.1:0-5777 GCA_036518595.1 Burkholderiales bacterium | reverse complement strand
GTCGAAGATCGGGTCCACGGGCTTGCCCGGCCTGCTGGGCTTGGCCGCGGCCACGGTGAGCCGGTCGCGGTCGCCGCGCGGCCGCCGCTCGCGGCCTTCGCGCCCTTCGCGGCCGCGCCCGCCAGCGATCAACGTCGGCACGATGCGCGCGTCGGGCTCGAATCCCGGGACAATGACCTTGGAGATCGAAAGCTTGATCGTCTTCTCGATCGCCGCGAGCCGCTCGTGCTCCTCGGCGCATACGAGGGACAGCGCCTCGCCGCTCGCGCCGGCGCGGCCGGTGCGGCCGATACGGTGCACGTAGTCCTCGGGCGAGTTCGGCAGCTCGAAGTTGACGACATGAGGCAGGTCCTCGATGTCCAGCCCGCGCGCCGCGACGTCGGTCGCCACCAGCACGCCCACCTTGCCCGACTTGAAATCCGCCAGGGCCTGCAGCCGCTCGGGCTGGCTCTTGTCGCCGTGGATCGCGGCGGTGTGGATGCCATCCTTGTTGAGCTGGTAGGCGAGCCGGTTCGCGCCGATGCGGGTCGCGGCGAACACGAGCACCTGGCGCAGCTCCCGCGACTGGATGAGGTAGGCGAGCAGCTCGCGCTTGCGCTCCCGGCGCACCGGGTGCACCACGTGCGTCACGAGGTCCGCGGTCGCGTTGCGGCGGGCGACCTGCACCGTCACGGGATCGTGCAGGAAGGAATCGGCGAGGGTCTTGATCTCCGCCGGCAGCGTGGCGGAGAACAGCAGGTTCTGCCGCTGCTTCGGCATCAGCGCCATGATGCGACGCACGTCCGGGATGAAGCCCATGTCGAGCATGCGGTCGGCCTCGTCCAGAACGAAGGCCTCGACCTGCTGCAGGTTTACGGTCTTCTGCTGCACGTGATCGAGCAGCCGCCCCGGCGTCGCGACCAGGAACTCGACGCCCCGGCGCAGCGCCGCCGTCTGCGGGTCCATTGGCACGCCGCCGAAGACCACGGTGCAGCGCAGGCTCAGGTACTTGCCGTAGGTCCGAACACTCTCCTCGACCTGCGCGGCGAGCTCGCGCGTAGGCGTCAGGATGAGCGCACGCACCGGGTGGCGCGCGGGCGACGCGCTGGTGTTCTGGTGGCGCGCCAGCCGCTGCAGCAGCGGCAGCGTGAAGCCGGCGGTTTTGCCGGTGCCGGTCTGGGCGCCGCCCATCAGGTCGCGCCCCTGCAGCACATACGGAATCGCCTGCGCCTGGATCGGCGTCGGCTCGGTATAGCCTTGCTCAGAGACCGCTTTCAGCAGCTCTGGGAGCAGTCCTAGTTCGGCGAAGCTGGACAAACGGGGAATCTCCTTCGGCCCGGGTTGCAGGCCGGAGACGCTTCAGGCGCGGCGCGAAGGCCGGATGAGCGAGGGCGGCGGACGAAAAGTGGGTATGACAACCTGCAGATTATAGCGCGTTCCGGGCGCGGCGGACTGCATCGCCAACCCCTTCATTCGGACCAGCGGCCGGTCCGACATGGCGCGCGAGCGCCCAGGCCACGTGCTCGCGCACGAGCGGCGACGGATCGGCCGAACGGCGCTCGAGGGCGGCGACCACCGCGGCGCTGGTCGGCGCGTTGCCCAGGCCGACCGCGAGGTTGCGGCACCAGCGCTCGTAGCCGATGCGCGCGATCGCGCTGCCCGCCGTCCGCTCGCGGAACTCGTCCTCCGTCCATCCGAAGAGCTCGATCAACTCGGCGCCGTCCAGCCCGTGGCGCACGCGGAAGTCGGGCTCCGGCGATACCTGGGCGTAGCGGTTCCAGGGGCACACGGTCTGGCAGTCGTCGCAGCCGTACACGCGGTTGCCGACGAGGGGCCGCAGCTCCACCGGGATGCTGCCCTTCAGCTCGATCGTCAGGTAGGAGATGCAGCGGCGCGCATCGAGCACGTAAGGCGCCACGATGGCCCGCGTCGGACAGGCGTCGAGGCAGCGCTCGCAGGTCCCGCAGTGCTCCCCGGCGGGCACGTCGACCGGGAGCGGCAGGTCGGTGTAGATCTCGCCGAGAAAGAAGAACGAGCCCGCCTCGCGCGCGAGCAGGAGCGTGTTCTTGCCTCGCCAGCCGAGGCCCGCCTTGCGCGCGAGCTCGACTTCGAGCACCGGCGCCGAGTCGGTGAACACACGGTAGCCGAAGGCGCCGACCTCGCCTTCGACGCGCTCGGCGAGCCGCTGCAGCCGGCCGCGCAGCGTCTTGTGGTAGTCCCGGCCGAGCGCGTAGCGAGCGATGAACGCCTTCGCCCCGTCGGCGAGCACCGCGCCGGCATCGGCCGCCTGCGGCCGGTAATCCATTCTCGCGGAGATCACGCGCAGCGTGCCGGGGACGAGCTCGCCGGGCCGGGTCCGTTTCGCCCCGTGCTTTCGCATATAATCCAGCTCGCCCGCGTATCCGCGCGCCAGCCATTCCGCGAAGCGCGGCTCCGCCTCGGAAAGATCGACGTCGGAAATGCCGATCGCCTGAAAGCCGAGCTCCCGGCCCCATCCCTTGACGGCAGCCGCCAGCATCTCGAAATCGACCGAACCGACCCGGTCCCGCGCTGCGTGACTCATCCCTGTAATCATAGCCAGCCACACTCGCTGGAGCTCGCTCTTTCCGACGAAGCGGCGACCCGGCGCGCCGGGGCGCGCCTCGCGCGCTGTGTCGCGCCGGGGCTGAAGATCTACCTGCGCGGGCCGCTCGGCGCCGGGAAGACGACGTTCGTCCGGGGGCTGCTCGGCGGGCTCGGCTGGCGCGGCAAAGTGAAGAGTCCGAGCTATGCGCTGGTTGAAGTTTATGTCGTTTCTAGCATACACTTGTACCACTTTGATTTTTATCGCTTCCGGGATCCAGGAGAATGGGATGACAGCGGCTTTCGAGAAACCTTCGACAGTCCCGCGGTCTGCATCGTCGAATGGCCCGAAAAGGCCGGGGGTGCGCTTCCCCCAGCCGACCTGGAGATCGGCTTGGAGCTGGCGCTCCCGGGCCGCGCGCTGCGGGCGAGCGCCGTCGGCCCGGCCGGGGAACGATGCCTAGGCGCGCTGCGCAACGGCTGATCGGCGCGGTGCGGGTCGCCGCCGTCGTGCTCGCCGCGCTGCTCGGCTCCCCGCAACTCGTTCGTGCCGACACCATCGAGCCCATCCGGGCGGTTCGCATCTGGCCGGCGGCCGATTACACCCGGCTCACGCTCGAGACCGCGCAGCCGCTGCGCTACAACCTGCTCAGCCTCAAGAATCCCGACCGCCTGGTCCTCGATCTCGAGGACGTGGAGCCCGAGCGCGTCCAGGAGCTGCTCGCTGGAAAGATCCTGCCCATCGATCCGTACATCGCCGCGGCGCGCGTCGGCCGATTCAAGCCGGGCGTCGCGCGGCTGGTCCTCGATCTCAAGGAGGCGGTCAAGCCCCAGATCTTCGTGCTGGCGCCTGTCGGCGATTACGGCCACCGCCTCGTGCTCGACCTCTACCCCGCCGTGCCCATCGATCCGTTGATGGCGCTGCTGCAGAAGGAGCAGCTCGACCCGGCGGCCGCGGGTCCTGTCGATCCCGGCGCCACGAAGAACCTGGGCGAGCCCAAGGACGCGGGCAAGCCGCGCGGCGTGCCCAGGCCGGCGGTCGCGCGCCTGATCACGGTCGCGGTCGACGCCGGGCACGGCGGCGAGGACCCCGGCGCGAAGGGACGTCGCGGGACGTACGAGAAGAACGTGACGCTGCTCATCGCGCGCAAGCTGAAGGCCGTCATCGACGCCGAGCCCAACATGCGCGCGTTCCTGACCCGCGACGGCGATTACTACATCGCGCTCGGCGAGCGCGTCGGGAAGGCGCGCCGGGTCAAGGCCGACCTGTTCGTGTCGGTGCACGCCGACGCTTTCGTCAAGCCGCATGCGCGCGGCTCGTCGGTGTTCGCGCTGTCCGAGCGCGGCGCGACCAGCACCGCGGCGCAGTGGCTGGCGAAGCGCGAGAACGACGCTGACCTGATCGGCGGCGTGAACCTCAACCGCAAGGACCGGTACCTGGCAATGACGCTCGCCGATCTGAGCCTGACCGCGCAGATCAGCGACAGCCTCAAGCTCGGGAACGCCGTGCTGAGCGAGCTGGGCGGCATCAATTCGCTGCACCGGGGACGGGTCGAGCAGGCGGGGTTCGCCGTGCTGAAAGCGCCCGACGTGCCTTCCATCCTCGTCGAGACCGCGTTCATCAGCAACCCCGACGAGGAGCGGCGTCTCGCGAACGCGGCCTACCAGGAGAAGATCGCGAACGCGATCTTCCGCGGCATCAAGGGCTACTTCGCGAAGAACCCGCCGCTGTCGCGCTCGACGCTCGCGGCGAACGGCTCGCTCTAGCCGCCGCCCGCGCTGCGCGCGCGGTGGCGCACGATCTCGACCGCGATCGGCGCGAGCGACACCGCGACGATCAGCAGCATCACGATCGCCAGGTTGTCGCGCACCATCGGCACGTTGCCGAACCAGTAGCCCGCGTAGAGCAGCAGTCCGACCCACAGCACGGCGCCGGTGACGTTGTACGCGGTGAACCGCACGTAAGTCATCCGCGCGATCCCGGCGACGAAGGGCGCGAAGGTGCGCAGGATGGGAACGAAGCGTGTCACGACGATCGTCTTTCCGCCGTGCCGTTCGTAGAAGGCGTGCGCGCGATCGAGCGCGCGCCGGTTGAACCAGCGCGACTGCTCCCAGTGGAACACCTTCGGTCCGAGCCAGTACCCGATCGAATAATTGGCGGTGTTGCCCAGGACCGCCGCGAGCATGAGGACGACCGCGAGCAGGTGCACGTCGATGCCTCCGGTCGCCGCGAGCGTCCCCGCGACGAAGAGCAGCGAGTCGCCCGGAAGGAAAGGGGTGACGACCAGCCCGGTCTCGCCGAAGATGATCAGGAACAACAGCACGTAGACCCAGGCGCCGTGCTGCTGCAGCAGCGCGGCAAGATGCTTGTCGAGGTGAACGACGAAGTCCCATGCGCCGAGCAGGATTTCCATCGAGGCATTCTAGCGCGATCACCTATAATGGCCGCGAGCTTGGCAGCGCAGATGCCCCCTATCCGACTCCTGCCCGACGTCCTCGTCAGCCAGATCGCGGCCGGCGAAGTCGTCGAGCGCCCGGCGTCGGTCCTGAAGGAGCTGCTCGAGAACAGCCTCGACGCCGGGGCGAGCGAGGTGTCGGTCGCGCTCGTCGAAGGCGGAATCCGGCGCGTGCGGGTCAGCGACGACGGCTGCGGCATCGACGCCTCCGACCTGCCCATGGCCTTCGCGCGCCACGCCACCAGCAAGATCGCCTCGCTCGAGGAGCTCGAGGCGGTGCGCTCGCTCGGGTTCCGCGGCGAGGCGCTCGCCAGCATCGCTTCGGTCGCGCGCGTGACGCTCACGAGCCGCACCGACGGCGCCGCGACCGCATTCGCGCTATCGGCCGAGGGCGGCTCGTCGCAGCCGGCGCGGCCCGCGGCGCACGCGCGCGGCACCACGGTGGAGGTCGAGGACCTTTACTTCAACACGCCCGCGCGCCGCAAATTCCTGCGCTCTGACGCGACCGAGCTCGCGCACTGCCAGGACGTGTTCCGGCGCGCCGCGCTGTCGCGTCCGGATGTCGCGTTCACGCTTCGCCACAACGAGCGGGTCGTCGCGCGCATGGCGCCCGCGCAGCTGAGCGCGCGCGTCGGCGCGGTGCTCGGCGACGATTTCGCGGCTTCGATGCGTGCGCTCGGCGAGACCGGTCCCGGCCTCTCGGTGCTCGGCTACGTCGGCTCGCCCGACGCCGCGCGCGGGTCGCGCGATGCGCAGTTCACCTTCGTCAACGGCCGCTTC
>DATDMW010000159.1:0-5638 GCA_036518595.1 Burkholderiales bacterium | reverse complement strand
GATCGGGCTGAAGCTCGCCGGCGTCGGCGCGGGCGACGAGGTGATCACGACGCCGCTGTCGTGGGTCGCGACCGCGAACGTCATCGTGCAGGCGGGCGCGCGGCCGGTGTTCGTCGACGTCGACCCGGCCACGCGCAACATCGATCTCGCGAAGATGCAGGCGGCGATCGGGCCGCGAACGAAGGCGCTGCTGCCGGTCTATCTCGCGGGACTGCCGGTCGATCTCGACCGCCTGTATGCGGTCGCCGCGAGCGGCAAGCTCCGCGTCCTGGAAGACGCGGCGCAGGCCTTCGGCTCGAGCTGGCGCGGCACCGCGATCGGCGCGCGCGGGGACCTGGTCGCGTTCTCGTTCCACGCCAACAAGAACATCACGACCGCGGAGGGCGGCGCCATCGTGCTGCCGTCCGAGACGGATGTCCCGCTGTGCGAGAAGCTGAGGCTCCAGGGCGTGGTGCGCTCGGGCGAGGACGGAATGGAGGTCGACGTCGCGGGCGGCAAGTTCAACCTCACCGACGTCGCGGCGCGCATCGGCCTCGGCCAGCTTCCGCGGCTCGCCGAGTTCACCGCGAAGCGGCGCGCGCTCGCGAAGCGCTACTTCGCTCGCTTCGACCGCTCGCTCGGCTGCGGCCTGCCGCCCGAGGATTTCGAGAATTCCAACTGGCACATGTTCCAAGTGGTGCTGCCACCTGATCGCTTACCGCGCGCCGAGTTCATCGCGCGCATGCGCGAGGCCGGCATCGGCGTCGGCGTGCACTACCCGGCGATCCACCTGTTCGCGCTCTATCGCAAGCTCGGATATCGCGAAGGGCAGTTTCCGAACGCCGAGCGCATCGGCCGCGCCATCGCGACGCTGCCGCTCTTTCCCGCGATGGAGCCCTCGGACGTCGACCGCGTCTGCGACGCCGCCGCCAAGATCCTGTCTCAGGTCAGGGGAGGCGCCCACGCATGAGCCCTCGGCTGTCGGTCGTCATCCCCGTCTACAACGAGGAGCAGGTGCTCCCCGCGCTGTTCGAGCGGCTGTACGCCGCGCTCGACGCGCTCGCGTTGCCCTACGAGGTGATCTTCGTCGACGACGGCAGCCGCGACAAGTCCGCGGCGCTGCTGCGCGCGCAGTTCCAGAAGCGGCCCGACGCGACGCGCGTGGTGATCTTCAACGCCAACTTCGGCCAGCACATGGCGATCATGGCGGGCTTCGAGCGCTGCCGCGGCGAGCGCGTGGTGACGCTCGACGCCGACCTGCAGAACCCGCCCGAGGAGATCGGCAAGCTGCTCGCGAAGATGGACGAGGGCCACGACTACGTCGGCGGCGTGCGCGCCGAGCGCCACGACACCGCCTTCCGGCGCTACGCCTCGCGCCTGATGAACGCCTTCCGCGAGCGCATCACGCAGATCCGCATGACCGACCAGGGCTGCATGCTGCGCGCCTACAGCCGCGACATCATCGCCGCGATCAACAGCTGCCGCGAGGTCAATACCTTCATCCCCGCGCTCGCGTACAGCTTCGCGCGCAAGCCCGCCGAAGTCGAGGTCGCGCACGAGCCGCGCGCGGCCGGCGACTCCAAGTACTCGCTGTACAAGCTGGTGCAGCTCAATTTCGACCTGGTGACCAGCTTCTCGGTGAAGCCGCTGCACTTCTTCTCGATGCTCGGGATGCTGGTCGCCGCGCTCTCGGTGATGGCCTACGTGATCGTCATCATCCAGCGCTGGCTGGAAGCCGGCTCCTTCGCCGACGGCGTGCGCGCGGTCTGGGACCGCGACATCCTGGAGTTCTTCCTCATCGGCCTGATGCTGTTCGGGCTGGGGCTGCTCGGCGAGTACATCGGCCGCATCTACGAGCTGGTGCGGCAGCGCCCGCGCTACATCGTCCAGGCGGTGCTCGAAAAAATCGACGAGCGGCCTGATTCGACGCAAGCGAAGCAGTCCATTGGGCGCTGAGGGACGGTGACGCGCGCGGTCGTGTTCGCCTACCACGACGTCGGCGCGCGCTGCCTCGAGGTGCTGCTGCGCCACGGCGTGCAGGTGCCGCTGGTCGTGACGCACGAGGACGACCCGAAGGAAGCGATCTGGTTCGAGCGCGTCGCCGATCGCGCGGCGCGCCACGGCATCCCCGCGATCACGCCCGGGGACCCGAACGCCGCGGCGACGGTCGCAAGAGTGAGGAAGGCGAAGCCCGATTTCCTGTTCTCGTTCTACTACCGCAGGATGCTCGGTCCGAAGCTGCTCGCCCTCCCCACGCGCGGCGCGTTCAACATGCACGGGTCGCTCCTGCCGAAGTACCGCGGCCGCGCGCCGGTCAACTGGGCGATCCTCAAGGGCGAGACCGAGACCGGCGCGACGCTGCACGAGATGGTCGCGAAGCCCGACGCCGGCCGCATCGTCGGCCAGGAGCGCGTGGCGATCGACGAGGACGACCTCGCGGTCGACGTCTTCCGCAAGATGACCGCGGCGGCCGAGGCGGTGCTCGAGCGCAGCCTGCCGAAGCTCGTCGACGGCACCGCCGAGCTGCGCGAGCAGGACCTCGCGGCCGGCAGCTATTTCGGCGGCCGCACGCCCGAGGACGGCCGCATCGACTGGAGCCGCCCCGCGCGCGAGGTGCACGACCTGGTGCGTGCGGTCGCGCCGCCCTTCCCCGGCGCGTTCACCGAGCTCGGCGGCGAGCGCGTGCGCGTGCTGCGCACCCGGCTCGATCCCGCGCGCCAGCCGCGCGCCGGCGGCGTCGGCCTGTACCGCGACGCGCTGCAATGGTTCGCCGACTGCGCCGATGGTAAAGTGCTGCGTCTGCTCGAGGTCGAGGCCGGCGCCGATCTCGAGCGCCGAGCCGCGGCCGGCAAGAAAATCCCGCTCCCGCACAAAAAACCATGAAGAAGATCCTGATCCTCGGCGTCAACGGCTTCATCGGCCACCACCTGTCGAAGCGCATCGTCGCCGCGACGGACTGGGAGGTCTACGGCATGGACATGCAGACCGACCGCATCTCCGACCTGCTCGACGAGCCGCGCTTCCATTTCTTCGAGGGCGACATCACGATCAACCGCGAGTGGATCGAGTACCACGTCCGGAAGTGCGACACGGTGCTGCCGCTGGTCGCCATCGCCACGCCTGCGACCTACGTGAAGCAGCCGCTGCGCGTGTTCGAGCTCGACTTCGAGGCGAACCTGCCGATCGTGCGCTCGTGCGTGAAGCACGGGAAGCGCCTCGTGTTCCCGTCGACCTCGGAGGTCTACGGCATGTGCCGCGACCGCGAGTTCGACCCCGAGGCGTCGGAGCTCGTGCTCGGCCCGATCAACAAGCCGCGCTGGATCTATTCCTGCGCGAAGCAGCTGATGGACCGCGTGATCCACGCCTACGGCATGGAGCAGGGGCTCGACTACACCCTCTTCCGCCCGTTCAACTGGATCGGCGCGGGCCTCGACAATCTCAACGCGCCGAAGGAAGGCAGCTCGCGCGTGATCACGCAGTTCCTCGGCCACATCGTGCGCGGCGAGCCGATCAAGCTGGTCGACGGCGGGAAGCAGAAACGCGCCTTCACCTACGTCGACGACGGCATCGACGCGCTGCTGAGGATCATCGAGAACCCGCGGCGGATCGCGAGCGGCAAGATCTACAACGTCGGCAACCCGAGGAACAACTACTCGGTGCGCGAGCTGGCGCAGATGATGGTGAAGCTCGCGTTGAAGTACGACGAATACCGCCCCAACGCGAGGAAGGTCCGGCTCGTGAAGACGACCGCGGCGCAGTACTACGGGAAAGGCTACCAGGACGTCCAGAACCGCGTTCCCCGGATCGCGAACACGATGAAGGAGCTCGGCTGGAAGCCGCGCACGAACATGCAGCAGGCGCTCGAGCACATCTTCGAGGCGTACCGCGAGCACGTCGCCGAGGCGCAGCGGCTGGTCGAGTAGCGCGGTCGAATGAAGCTCGCGCTCAAGGTCGACGTCGACACCTTCCGCGGCACGCGGGAGGGCGTCCCGCGCCTGATCGAGATCCTCAAGCGCCACGGCGCGCGCGCCACGTTCCTGTTCTCGCTCGGCCCCGATCACACCGGCCGCGCCGCGAAGCGCGTCTTCCGCAAGGGCTTCATGCACAAGGTGTCGCGCACGTCCGTGCGCGAGCACTACGGCACGAAGACCCTGCTCTACGGCACGCTGCTCCCCGGTCCGGACATCGGCAAGCGCGCCGCGCCCGCCATGCACCAGGCGCGCGACGCCGGCTTCGAGGTCGGCATCCACTGCTGGGACCACGTGCGATGGCAGGACCACGTGGTGGGCGCCGACGGCGTCTGGACCGAGCGCGAGATGCGCAGGTCGGTCGAGCGCTTCCGGCAGGTGTTCGGCACCGCGCCGACCGCGCACGGCGCGGCCGGGTGGCAGATGAACGTGCACGCGCTGCGCCTCACGCAGCGCCTCGGCTTCGCCTACTCGTCCGACACGCGCGGGACCTCGCCCTTCATCCCCGTGTGCCGCGCCGAGGTCGTGCTGTGCCCGCAGATCCCGACGACGCTGCCGACGCTCGACGAGATGATCGGGCTCGACGGGACGACGGCCGACAACGTGCACGAGAAGCTTCTCGAGAGCACCGCGACGCCCGCCCAGCACGTGTACACGCTCCACGCCGAGCTCGAAGGCGGCAAGCTCGCGCCGGCGTTCGAGCGCCTGCTCGAGGGCTGGAAGGCCCAGGGCTACGAGCTGGTCGCCGTGCGCGAGGTCGCCGACGGGCTCGATCTCAAGAAGCTTCCGCGACACGAGATGGTGATGGACCAGATCCCGGGGCGCTCGGGCGAGGTCGCGGTGCAGGGACCCGAGTTTCTCGCGTAGCCGTGCGCCATTGGCGCGATCGCATCGGGGTTTACCCCATGCAGCGCCGCGCGGGCGCCATCGGCGTGGTTCAGCGGAACTAGAGCGGCGTAACAATCTGTAGCACACTCGTGAGCGATCCTGTCCAACAATCCGGTTGGACTACACCACGGGAGAACACACCATGAAGATCGTCTCGATCCGCACTGCTCTGGTCCTGCTTGTCCTCGGATTCGTATCGGGCTGCGCCAGCCAGGCGTCGCACGACCAGGCCGGCGCGACGCCGGCCTCCGGCGCCGGCAGCGCGGCCGTCCAGCCGTCGGCGGGCGCGGCCGCGTCCTCGAGCATCTCCGGGTCCGCGGACACCGCGGCGAGCGAGCGCGCCGCCGCCGAGCGCAGCGTGTTCTACGGCTTCGACCAGTACGCGGTCGACTCCCAGGAACGAAGCATCGTCGAGGCCAACGCGCGCTACCTGCGCGCGCACCCGCAGACGAAGGTCCGCATCGAGGGCAACGCCGACGAGCGCGGCAGCCGCGAGTACAACCTCGCTCTCGGCCAGCGCCGCGCCGACGCCGTGATGAAGATGATGAACGTCCTCGGCGTGCGCGAGTCGCAGATGGAGACCGTGAGCTACGGCAAGGAGAAGCCGCGCGCCGCCGGCCACGACGAGGACGCCTGGAAGCAGAACCGCCGCAGCGACATCGTCTATCGCTGAAGTCAGAGGCAGTCATGGAGCACTGGTCCGCCGCGGAAGATCGCCCCGTCTATCTCGACAGGGCAAGCAGCTCGCGGCGCCGGGTGATACCGGCGCTGCTCGCCGTCCTGGTCGCCGCGGCGGCGGCCTT
>DATDMW010000158.1:0-7916 GCA_036518595.1 Burkholderiales bacterium | reverse complement strand
TGAAGCGCGGCGCCCTCCTGGTCGGCCTGCTCAACCCCTACGACGGCGCCGCCATGCAGCGCCTCGCGCAGGCGGGCGTCACCGCGTTCGCCATGGAATGGCTGCCGCGCACGACGCGCGCGCAGTCGATGGACGTGCTCTCCTCGCAGGCGAACATCGCCGGCTACAAGGCCGTCATCGTCGCCGCAAACGAGTACCAGCGCTTCATGCCGATGCTGATGACCGCCGCGGGCACGGTGAAGGCCGCGCGCGTGCTGATCCTCGGCGCGGGCGTCGCCGGCCTGCAGGCGATCGCGACGGCCAAGCGCCTCGGCGCGGTGATCGAGGCCTCCGACGTGCGCCCGGCGGTGAAGGAGCAGATCGAGTCGCTCGGCGCCAAGGTCCTCGACGTGCCCTATCTCACCGACGAGGAAAAGCAGATCGCGCAGGGCGCGGGCGGCTACGCGCGGCCGATGCCCGCCGACTGGATGCGCCGGCAGGCCGAGCTCGTGCACGAGCGCGCGAAGAGCGCCGACATCGTCATCACGACGGCGCTGATCCCGGGGCGCCCGGCGCCGGTGCTGATCAAGGAGGACACCGTGCGCGCGATGAAGCCCGGGGCCGTGCTCCTCGACATGGCGATCGAGCAGGGCGGCAACTGCCCGCTCACCGAGCGCGACAAGGTGGTGGTGAAGCACGGCGTGAAGATCATCGGCTGGTCGAACCTGCCGGCGATGGTCGCCGCCGACGCGAGCGCGCTCTACGCGCGCAACCTGCTCAACTTCCTCGCGCTCGTCGTCGACCCGAAGACGGGCGAATCGAAGCTCGACCGCGCGGACGAGATCATCGCGGGCAGCCTGGTGTGCATCAACGGCGAGGTGGTGAAGAAATCATGACCGGCACCGTCGACCCCATCGTCGTCAACCTCATCGTGTTCGTGCTCGCGATCTTCGTCGGCTATCACGTCATCTGGAACGTGACGCCGGCGCTGCACACCCCGCTGATGAGCGTGACCAACGCCATCTCCTCGGTGATCATCGTCGGCGCGATCCTGGCCGCGGGGCCGGCGCAGATCGACCTCGGCTCCGTCATGGGCGCGGTCGCGGTCGCGCTCGCCTCGGTGAACGTCGCGGGCGGCTTCCTCGTGACGCAGCGCATGCTCGAGATGTTCCGGAAAAAGACCCCGAAAAAGACCGGGACCGCGGAGAAGAAATGAGCGCCAACCTCGTCGCGCTCTGGTACCTGCTCGCGTCGGTCTGCTTCATCCTGGCGCTGAAAGGGCTGTCGTCGCCGGAGACGGCGCGGCGCGGCAACGCCTTCGGCATCGCCGGGATGGCGATCGCGGTCCTGACCACGATCGCGATCATCGCGCACGGCCGCATCGACCTGATCCTCATCGCGATGGTGATCGGAGGCTCGATCGGCGCGCTCGTGGCCCGGCGCGTGCAGATGACGCAGATGCCCGAGCTGGTCGCGGCGATGCACTCGCTGGTCGGCATGGCCGCGGTGCTGATCGCGGTCTCGGTCGTCAACAACCCCGGCGCCTTCGGCGAACACGACCCGCTGCCGCGCGGCAACCGCCTCGAGCTCTTCATCGGCACCTTCGTCGGCGCGATCACGTTCTCGGGCAGCGTCATCGCCTTCGGCAAGCTCGCCGGCCTCGGCAAGCACTTCCGGCTGTTCTCGAGCGCGCCGGTCGTGTTCAAGGGGCAGCACGCGCTGAACCTCGTGCTCGCGGTCGTGATGATCGGCTTCGGCGTCGCCTTCTTCCTCGCCGAGGAGAAGGCGTGGACGCCGTTCCTGGTCATGCTCGCGATCGCGTTCGTGCTCGGCGTGCTGATCATCATTCCGATCGGCGGCGCCGACATGCCGGTCGTGATCTCGATGCTGAACAGCTACTCGGGCTGGGCCGCGGCGGGCATCGGCTTCTCGCTCAACAACACGATGCTGATCATCGCCGGGTCGCTCGTCGGCTCCTCGGGCGCGATCCTCTCCTACATCATGTGCAAGGCGATGAACCGGTCCTTTTTCAGCGTGATCCTGGGCGGGTTCGGCGCGGCCGAGGGCGCGGCGGCCGCGGACAGCTCGCAGAAGACGGTGAAGTCGGGCTCGGCCGAGGACGCGGCCTTCCTGCTCGCGAACGCGGAATCGGTGGTGATCGTGCCCGGCTACGGCCTGGCGGTGGCGCGCGCCCAGCACGCGGTGAAGGAGCTCGCGCAGAAGCTGATCGCCAAGGGCGTGAACGTCCGCTACGCCATCCACCCGGTCGCGGGACGGATGCCCGGCCACATGAACGTGCTGCTCGCCGAGGCCGAGGTGCCCTACGACCAGGTGGTCGAGATGGAGGACATCAACGGCGAGTTCGGCACTACCGACGTCGCGCTCGTGCTCGGCGCGAACGACGTCGTGAACCCGCTCGCGCACGAGAAAGGCAGCGCGATCTACGGCATGCCGATCATCGAGGCGAACAAGGCGCGCACCGTGCTCGTGAACAAGCGCTCCATGGCCTCGGGCTACGCCGGCCTCGACAATCCGCTCTTCTACATGGACAAGACCATGATGGTCTTCGGCGACGCGAAGAAGGTCGTCGAGGACATGGTCAAGGCGCTCGAATAGGCGGGTAAACCCACAACCCGCTGATCCTCCGGCGGAACCCGACGCCGCCGCGCTTGTCGAAGCCGGGTCTTCTCGAAAAGAATGTAAGCCGGCGCCCGGGCCGGCGAACAACAAGCGAGCTGCACACGCCTTCCCGCCGCGGCGAAACAGAGCAGAGGTCCAGCGCATGTCGGATCTGTCGTTCCTGCCGGCACTGCCGTTCGTGTCCACCCAGATCGCGTGGTTCGGCGCGCTGCTGCTCGCCGGCATCGCCGGCGGACAGATCGCCGAGCGCGCGTTCCGGCTGCCGCGCATCACCGGCTACGCGGCGGCGGGCCTCGCGCTGGGCCCGAACGGCGTCGGCGCGATCGACATCCGCCTGCTGCAGGACCTGCACGTGCTCGCAGACGTCTCGATCGGCCTGATCCTGTTCGACCTCGGCCAGCACCTCGACCTGCAGTGGCTGCGGCGCGCGCCGCGGCTCGCGCTGACCTCGCTCGCCGAGTGCGGCTGCGTCGCGGTGCTCGGCTACTTCACGCTGCACGGGTTCTTCGAGATCGAGCCGCTGCAGGCCGCGACCGCCGCCGCGATCGGCGTCGCCACCTCGCCCGCGGCGGTGATGCGCATCACCCCGGACCTCGGCGCCCAGGGGCAGGTGACGCAGCGCTCGCTGCTCCTGACCGCGCTCAACTCGAGCGTCGCCGTGCTCGCGCTCACGGCGCTCGTGCCGTGGCTGTACCTCGAGTACGGCGGCGCGCTGCTCACCATCCTGCTGCACCCGCTCTACCTGCTCGCCGGCTCGTTCCTGCTCGGGCTCGGCGCGAGCGCCGTGACGCTCGTGCTCGCGCGCGTGCTGCGCGGGCGCGACGACGTGCAGCTCACGCTGCTGATCGGGCTGATCCTCGTGACCGTCGGGATGGCGATCGTGCTCAAGCTCTCGGTGCTGCTCGCGCTGTTCGCCTACGGCGCGCTGCTCCGGAACCTCGACCGCAACCGCATCGTCTCGGCCGTCGACTTCGGCCTCACGGGCCAGATGTTCTTCGTGATCCTGTTCGTGCTGAGCGGCGCGAACCTGGACCTGGGCGCGACCTGGACCGGCATCGCGCTCGGGGCGTCGTTCGCGCTCGCGCGCTTCGTCGGCAAGGTGGCCGGCGTCATGGCGTTCATCCCGGGCAGCGGCCTGAAGCCGCGCCAGGGGCTGTGCCTCGCGGCGAGCCTCGCGCCGATGTCGGGCTTCGCCGTGGTCATGCTGCAGGACACGCAGGCGCTGTTCCCGGAGTTCGGGCGGAGCCTCTTCACGGTCGTGCTGCCCGCGGTGGTGCTGATGGAGATCTTCGGTCCTATCTTCACCCAGGTCGCTCTCAAGATCGCGGGCGAGGCGCGGCCGGAGCCGGCCGGAAGGCACTGACGTGGAGACGGCGCAGCGGTCCCACGCGCGTCTCGGCTTCGCCGAGTCGCGTCCGCTCACGATCGGGATCGAGCTCGAGGTGCAGGTCGTCAACACGCGCGACTACAACCTCACGCGCGGCGCCTCCGACCTGCTCGCGTCCCTCAAAGGCGGCGCGCCCTACCCGGGCGAGATCAAGCCCGAGGTCACCGAGAGCATGATCGAGCTCGCCACCTCGATCCACGCCGGGCACGCCGGGATGCTCGCCGAGCTGGTGGCGATGCGCGACGTGACCGTCGCCGCGGCGCAGCGCCTCAACGTCGGCATCGCGGGCGGCGGCGCCCACCCGTTCCAGACCTGGAGCGACCGGCGCATCTACGACACGGAGCGCTTCAACCAGGTCGCGCACGAGTACGGCTATCTCGCCAAGCAGTTCACCGTTTTCGGCCAGCACATCCACGTCGGCTGCGCGAGCGGCGACGACGCGGTCTACCTGACGCACATGCTGTCGCGCTACGTGCCGCACTTCATCGCGCTGTCCGCTTCATCGCCGTTTCACCAGGGCGAGGACACGCTGTTCGACTCGTCGCGCCTGTCGATCGTGAACGCCTTCCCGTTGAGCGGGCGCATCCCGCTCGTGCGCGACTGGGAGCAGTTCGAGGGCTACTTCGCGAAGATGCGCGGCTTCGGCATCGCGCGCAGCATGAAGGACTTCTACTGGGACATCCGCCCCAAGCCCGAGTACGGCACGATCGAGATCCGCGCCTGCGACACGCCGCTCGGCATCGCGCACGCCGCCGCGCTCGCCGCCTACGCGCAGGTGCTCGCGCGGCATTTCCTGAGCGAGCCGCGCCGCCCGGTCACCGACGACTGGTACCTGCCGTACAACTACAACCGCTTCCAGGCGTGCCGCTACGGCCTCGAGGCGAGCATCATCGACCCGGTCGACGGCCGCCGCACCGTGCTCGCCGACGACATCGTTGCGGGCTTCGGGCGGCTGGAGGAGCATGCCGCCGAGCTGCGCTGCCGGCCCGCGCTCGAGGCGCTGCTGCTCGGCGCCCGAGCGCGCGAGAACGACGCGCGCCGCATGCGCGCGAAGCTGCGCGAGACCGGCTCGCTCGCCGGCGTCGTGCGCTGGCAGTGCGAGCGCTGGATGCAGGCGACGATCTAGGTGCTCAGTCGGTGAGCAGCAGCCCGAGCCGGCCCGCGAGCCAGCGGGTGGTCGTCGCCTGGACCAGGATCGTGATCATGATCGCGAGGAAGGTGACCGACGCGATGATTTCCGCGCCCGGGGCCTTCATCCCGACGAGGAGCCCGGCGAGCGCGGCGGGGATGACGCCGGTCTCGCGCGTCCAGCACATGAAGACGATCTCTCTTGCGCTCCAGCGCGTGCGGCGGTCGGGCAGCGCGCACAAGAGCACCGCCGCCGGCCGCGCGATGAGCATGAAGACGGCGACGACCGCGGCGCCCCCCGCGAGGTAGCGGCTCATCAGCGCGAAATCGACCTGCGACCCGAGCAGGACGAAGATGAACATGCGCATGAGGAAGGCCGTCGTCGCGACGTACTCGTCGAGCTTCTGCGCCTCCCCGCCGCTCATCCTGAACCCGAACGCGTCCTTGTTGCCGACCACGATGCCGAACACGAACACCGCCATGAAGCCGCTCGCCTGCAGGCCGTCCGCGCCGAGGTAGGCGCCGATCACCGCCATCAGGGTCACCGCGGGCGCGTACTCGGCGAGGAAGGCCCAGCGCTCGTGCGCGATGAGCAGCGCTGCGGCGTAGCCGAGCACCGCGCCCGCGACGATACCGATGCCCGCCTGCTGCGCGAGGTCGAGCAGCGCGTGCGCGGGCGAGAAGGCGCCGGTGCCCATGGCCACGCCGAGCACGGCGAAGGTGCCGATCGCGCCGGTGGCGTCGTTGAACGCGGACTCGCTCATGACGGTCTGCGCGACGCGGTCCCTGATCCGCACCTGCCTGAAGATCGGCACCAGGGTCGCGGGGTCGGTCGACGCGATCGCCATCCCGAGCAGCAGCGCGACCATCCCAGGCACGGCGAGGAAATACCACGCCGCGGCCGCCGTGACGGCCGCCGTGATCAGCACGCCGGCGGTCGCGAGCAGGACGATCGTGATCCACACCTCCTTCAGCACCTTGAGGCGCAGCGACGCCCCGCCGTCGAACAGGATGTAGCACGAGCCGAAGATCAGGATGAGCTGATTCAGGGCCGAGCCGGTGTCGATGCGCAGCAGGCCGGCCCCGGCGGGGCCGAGTGCGGTCCCCACCAGCAGGAACATCGCCACGTCCGGAACGCGCAGCTTCTGCGCGACCAGGGCGGTCAGCGTGCCCGCGAGCAGGATCACGCCGAAGGCGAGCAGCACGTGCTTGGCCAGTTCGACCGATTCGTTCGGGTTCAACGTCGTCCTCCCTTCGTCCGGCCGCCAGTCTAATCGAGAGGCCGGGTCGCCGCGCTCCGGTCGACCTTCATGTGCGCCAGCAGGCGCGCCAGCAGCGTCTCCAGCTGGCGGAGGTCGGCGTCGCTCAAGTCGACCAGCGCCTGGAGCAGCATCGCGCGCACGGGCGAGGGCGCGCGCCGCAGCAGCGCCGCGCCGGCGGGCGTGACGAACAGCCGCGACACCCGCTGATCGGCGCGGCCGCGCTCGCGCCGGAGGAACCCGTCGCGGGTCAGCCTGTCGAGGAGGTTGCTCGCCGTCGACTGGTGGATGGCGAGCGCCCGGGCGACGTCCGAGACGCTCGCGCCGGGCGCCTGGCTCAGCTCCCACAGCGCCCAGACGTGCACGCCGCTGACCCCGCACTGGTCTCCGATCCAGCGGAAATGGCGCTTGGCGGAGTTGGCCGCCTGCCGGAACTGCATCAGGACCCGCAGCGCCGTGTCCCGGTGGCGGCTGCCCGCTCCGGGCCTCGGCGGCGTGGCCTTCTTGGTGCGACGCATCATGGCCCTCCCCGGACGCCCGTTCCTTGCCCCGCTGGACGTCTCATGACAGTTTGAGATACATTTTCACAAATGTTTTATACAAAAGTAATCCACGGCTGAACCCAAGAGGAGACGAGAGACATGAGCATCGATCGCCGTAGTGTAATCAAAGCCGGCCTGGCCGTCGGCGCCGCGGGCCTGATCGCGCCCCCGATCCTGAGCTACGGCCGCGGCGAGACGCCGATCAAGATCGGCATGCACGACCCGCTCACCGGCACCTACGCCGCCGAGGGCGAGAGCGAGGTGAACGGCGCGAAGCTCGCGCTCGCGCAGGTCAATCGCAAAGGCGGGATGCTGGGCCGGCCCGTCGAGCTGGTCGTCGAGGACGACGCCGCCAACGTCGGCACCGCCGTGCAGAAGGCGCACAAGCTCCTGGAGAAGGAGGGCTGCTCGATGCTGATGGGCGCGGTGTCCTCGGCGACCGCGCTCGCGGTGAACCAGGTCGCGCACGAGAAGGGCACGATCTATATGGTCACGGGCGGGCACACGGACCCCGTCACCGGCAAGGAAGCGCACTGGACGACGTTCCGCATCTGCACGACGACCTACATGCTCGCCGCGGGCCTCGTGAACACGCTGTACAAGAAGTTCGGCAAGCGCTGGTACTTCATCACCCCCGGCTACGCCTTCGGCCACACTTTCCAGGCCGCGTACGCGCAGATCCTGGGCAGCCTCGGCGGCACGGTACTCGGCAACTCGCTCTCGCCGCTCGGCACGACCGACTTCTCGTCGTACCTGATCAAGGCGCAGTCGACCAACCCCGAGGTGCTGATCCTGCTCGTCGACGGCCAGGACCTGGTGAACTGCATGAAGCAGGCGGTGCAGTTCGGCCTGCAGAAGAAGATGGCGATCGGCGGCGGCCTGTCGGAGCTCGAGGTGATGGCGGCGCTGCCGCCCGAGGCGCGCTCGGGCTGGTGGACGGTGGAGTGGTACTGGAACCAGCCGAAGACCCCGCACGTGAAG
>DATDMW010000157.1:0-4276 GCA_036518595.1 Burkholderiales bacterium | reverse complement strand
GACGAGGTGGTGCACGTCGGCGAGCCGGTCGCGATCGTGGTCGCCGATGACCGCTACCTCGCCGAGGACGGCGCCAATCTCGTCGAGGTCGACTACGAGCCGCTGCCCGCGGTGGCCGACTGCCAGGCGGCGCTCGCGGAGGGCGCGCCGAAGGCGCACCGCGCCTCGCCGCACAACCTGCTCGCCGAGTTCAAGATGGGCTACGGCGACGCGGACGCGGCCTTCGCGCGCGCGCCGCACGTGTTCCGCGAGTCGCTGCGCCAGCACCGCGGCGGCAGCCACTCGATCGAGTGCCGCGGCTGCGTCGCGTCGCACGACGCGATCGAGGACCGCCTGACGCTATGGAGCTCGACGCAGATGCCGCACCAGGCGCTGCGCCAGCTGTGCGATCTCCTCGGGCGCGACGAGAACCGCGTGCGCGTGGTGACGCCAGACGTCGGCGGCGGCTTCGGGCCGAAGCTCGTGTTCTATCCCGAGGACGCCGCCACCGCGCTCGCCGCGATCCTCGTCGGCCGTCCGGTGAAATGGATCGAGGACCGGCGCGAGCATTTCGTCGCGACGACGCAGGAGCGCGACCAGGTCTGGGACGTCGAGATCGCGGTCGACCGCGACGCGCGCATCCTGGCGATCCGCGGGACGATCATCCACGACCACGGCGCGTACACCGCGCGCGGGGTGAACCTGCCGCACAACTCCGCGGAGACCGTGCCGCTGCAGTACGAGGTGCCGGCGTACGCGATGAGCGTGAAGGTCGCGCTCACGAACAAGGTGCCGGTGACGCCGGTGCGCGGGGCGGGGCACCCGCAGGGCACGTTCGCGATCGAGCGGCTGCTCGATCGCGTCGCACGCGAGCTGAAGCTCGATCGGGCGGAAGTCAGAAGGCGCAACCTGATCCCGCCGGAGAAGATGCCGTACGCGACGAAGCTCAAGGCGCGCGGCGGCCAGCCGGTGCTGCTCGACAGCGGCGACTACCCCAGGTGCCAGGCCGAGGCGCTCGAGCGCGCCGGCTGGAGCGATTTCCCGGCGCGGCAGCGAGCGGCGCGCGCGGCCGGGCGCTATCTCGGGATCGGCCTCGCGAACTACTGCAAAGGCACCGGCCGCGGGCCGTTCGAGTCGGCGACCGTGCGCATCGGCCCGTCGGGAAAGGTGCACGTGTATACGGGCGCCGCCGCGATGGGGCAGGGGACGAGGACGATGCTCGCGCAGGTAGTCGCCGAGCAGCTCGGCGCCGATCTCGCCAACGTGACGGTCACGACCGGCGACACCGCCGCGATCGCGCTCGGCCTGGGCGGATCGAACAGCCGCCAGACCGTCACCGCGGGGTCGTCGGCGCACGTCGCCGCGGTGAAGGTGCGCGAGAAGACGCTCGCGATCGCCGCGCAGCTGCTCGAGGCGGCGGCCGAGGACCTCGAGATCGCCGGCGACCACGTCCGCGTCAAGGGCGTCCCGGACATGAAGGTGAGCCTGGCGAAGATCGCGCGCAGCGTCGCGGGCACGGCGGGCTTCACGCTCCCGGGCGGAATCTCCCCGGGGCTCGAGGCGACCGAGCACGTGGTGATCGACGACATGGCGCACGCGAACGGCACCGCGGTCGCCGAGGTCGAGGTGGACATCGAGACCGGGCGCGTGGACGTGCTGCGCTACGTCTCGGTGCACGACTGCGGCCGCATGGTGCACCCGACGCTGGTCGACGGCCAGATCGCGGGCGGCACCGCGCACGGCATCGGCAACGCGCTCTACGAGTGGATGGGCTACGATGCCGACGCGCAGCCCGTGACCACCACCTTCGCCGACTACCTGCTCGTCACCGCGACCGAGATGCCGCGCGTCGAGATCGCGCACCAGGAGTCGCCTTCGCCGCTGAACCCGCTCGGGGTGAAGGGCGTGGGCGAGTGCGGCGTGGTGCCGGTCACGGCGGCGATCGCGTCGGCGGTCGAGGACGCGCTCGCGCCCTTCGGCGTGCGCGTCACGCAGACGCCGATGCTGCCGGCGCAGATCGCGGCGATGATCGAGGAGGCGAGGCGATGAGACGGTTCATGGTGGCGTTGCTCGTTTTCGCATCCGTCCCCGCGCTCGCGCAGACGTATCCGATCCGGCCCGTGAAGCTGGTCGTGCCGTTCGCCCCGGGGGGGAGCGCCGATCTGGTCGCGCGCATCCTGGGGCAGAAGCTCGGCGAGGCGTGGGGGCAGCAGGTGATCGTCGAGAACAAGGGCGGCGGCAGCGGCATGATCGGCAACGACTACGTCGCCAAGTCCGCGCCCGACGGCTACACGCTCACCGTCGGCACGATGGGGCCGTTCTCGGTGAACCCGACGCTGTTCGAGAAGATGCCGTACGACCCGATCCGCGACTTCGCGCCGATCACGCTCACGGGTATCGCCTCGCACGTGCTGGTCGCGAATCCGAAGGTGCCGGTGCATAGCGTGAGCGAGCTGATCGCGCTGGCGAAGGCGAAACCGGGGCAGCTGACCTTCGCCTCGAGCGGCACCGGCAACGCCACGCATCTCACGTTCGAGTTGTTCAAGGCGACGGCGGGCATCGACATCGTGCACGTCCCGTACAAAGGCGGCGGACCGGCGATGGCCGATCTCGTCGGAGGGCAGGTGAGCTTCTCGTTCGCGAGCATGCCCTCGGCGCTGCCTTACGTGCAGTCCGGGCGGCTGCGCGCGATCGCGGTCGGCGGCGCGCATCGCTCGCCGCTGTTTCCCGATGTACCGACGGTAGCCGAAGCCGGGCTTCCCGGATTCGTCTCCGAGGACTGGCAGGGAATCCTCGCGCCGGCGAAGACGCCCGCCGCGACCGTCGCGAAGCTCAACGCCGATCTCGTGCGCACGCTGCATACGCCCGAGATGGAAGCGAAGCTCGCCGGCGCCGGCTTCGACGTGAAGACCACCACGCCGCAGGAGTTCGCTGACTTCATCCGGGCGGACACCGCGAAGTGGGCGAAGGTATTGAGGCGCTCTGGAACGAAGGCGGAGTAGGAGGAGAAGATGGCTCCCGAAGGCGGCGCGAAGATGAAGCAGCGGGTCCACTACCGGGGCCTGCGCGACTGGCTGGAGAAAGTGGACAAGATGGGCGAGCTCGCGCGCGTGAGCGGCGCGCACTGGGACGCGGAGATGGGCGCGCTCACGCACATGCTCACCGAGAAGAGCGGCGGCACGGCGCCCGCGCTCCTCTTCGACGACGTGCCGGGATACCCGAAGGGCTTCCGCACGCTCTACGGGCACTTCTCGTCGATCAGGCGCGTCGCGCTGACGCTGGGGCTGCCGCTCGAGTACGAGCGCAAGGTCGACATCGTCAAGCAGTACTACGAGCGCACGCGCGAGATGAAGCCGATCGCGCCGCGCGTCGTGAAGGACGGCCCGATCCTGCAGAACGTGCTCGAGGGCGACGCCTGCGACGTGCTCAAGTTCCCGGTGCCGCGCCACCACGAGGCCGACACCTCGCGCTACATCGGCACCGCCGACTGCGTGATCACGAAGGACCCCGACGACGGCTGGTACAACCTCGGCGCGTACCGCTCGCAGGTCTACGACGGCCGCACGATCGGCTGCCAGATCACGGAGGGCAAGCACGGCCGCATCCACCGCGACAAGTACTTCGCGCGCGGCGAGCCGATGAAGGTCGTGATCCTGTGCGGGCAGGACCCGCTGCTGTTCATGCTCGCGGGCCTGCCCGTGCCCGAGATCAGCGAGCTCGACATCGCCGGTGGACTGCGCGGGGAGCCGATCGACGTCATCCGCGGGCCGTATACGGGATTCCCGATCCCCGCCGACTGCGAGATCGCGATCGAGGGCGAGACGGTGCCGGGCCAGGTGCGGCCGGAGGGGCCGTTCGGCGAGTGGATGGGCTACTACTCGGACGACACGCAGCCGCGCCCGTACGTGAACGTCAAGACGATCCTCTACCGCAACGACCCGATCCTGTGCTGCGCGCCGCAGCACAAGCCGGTCGACGAGACGGGCCTGCTGAAGGGCATCGGCGGCGCCGCGGAGATCTGGCGCGCGCTCGAGGCCTGCGGCATCCCGGACGTGCTCGGCGTGTGGAACCACGAGGGCGCGCCCGCGACGCGCTTCACCGTGATCCAGATCCGCCAGCGCTACCCGGGCCACGCGCGGAACGCGCTGCACGTCGCGTCGAACTGCCTCGGCGGCGCGTACGCGGGCAAGTGGACCGTGGTGGTCGACGAGGACATCGACGCCGGCGACCTCGACCAGGTGCTCTGGGCGATGAGCACGCGCTTCGACCCGGCGAGCGACATCGACATGATCCAGAA
>DATDMW010000156.1:0-11064 GCA_036518595.1 Burkholderiales bacterium | reverse complement strand
GAGGAGGCGGTCGCAGCGCTCGCGCGCGAGGGCACGACGCGGGTGACGATCGTGCCGATGTTTCTCGCACAGGGCGGACATCTCAAGGAAGACCTGCCGCGGATGGTCGCCGACATCCGCTCGCTGCATCCGAAGACCGAGTTCACGATCACGCCGGCGCTGGGCGAAGCCCCCGAGATGCTCGACGCCATGGCGGCATGGGTGCTGCGCGCCGCCGCGAAGAAGGGTGAAGCCGGCCGGTAAGCCGGGTTCTGTCGTGGACGGTCATTCCTCTGGGCCGCGGGTCTCCCCGGGGCTCTAGCCACCTACCCGCGGACTCGGCGAGCAGCGTCATCGTCCGCCTATTTGGTGTTGCTCCGGGTGGAGGTTGCCGCGTTTCACCCTCGCCGGTTTGACCCGACGAGACTCGTCTCTGTGGCCCTGGTCCTCGCCTTCGCCGGAGGAAACCTCCGGTTTATAGCGGCCGGGCGTTACCCGGCACCCCGCTCTGTGGAGCCCGGACTTTCCTCTGCGCGGGATAAACCACGCGCAGCGACCGCCTGGCCGGCTTCACTCCCGCATTGTACGCTGACGACGGCCGCGGCCTTGACTTCGGGGAATTCGGGGACTTGAATGGACTCTCACAGTCACCTGGTCTCCCAAGGAGGTCCTCCATGAGACGCAGACTGTATTTCCTGCTCCCCGACCTGGCGAGCGCCACCCAGACGGCCAACGACCTGCTGCTCGCCCGGGTCGACGACCGCTGCATGCACTTCCTCGCCAAGCGCGGCACGCCGCTCGGGCTCCTGCGCGAGGCGAGCTTCCTGCAGAAGAGCGATGCGATCCACGGCGCGGAGCTCGGCATGACGATCGGCGCCGTCGGCGGCTTCCTCGTCGGCGTGTACATGTTCATGACGCCGCCCGACGGCGTGCACATGCAGGCCGTCACCGTATTGCTCTCCACGCTGATCGGCGCGGTGTTCGGCGCCTGGGCCGCGAGCCTGGTCGCGATGTCGGTGCCCAACACGCGGCTGAAGGCCTTCCACGCCGACATCGAGGGCGGCATGATCCTGCTCATGGTCGACGTGCCGCTGTCGCGCGTCGAGGAGGTCCGCGAGTTGGTCACGCGCCGGCATCCCGAGGCGCGCTCGCGCGGCGTCGAGCCTACGCTGCCCGCGTTCCCGTAGGCGCGGTCCCGAGCGGACGGAACTGCGCCGCGTCGTCGTAGTACGCGGCGCTCTCGTTGGCCGGGTCCCACCCGGGCACGCCGAGCACGGGCAGTGGCGGCAGGATGCGCGTCGACTCGAGCGAGCGCGGGTCGGCGAAGTAGGCCGCGGCGCGCTCGTCGAGGCGCGCGAGCTGCCGCTCGAGCGGCTGCGCGAAGAACGCGTCCTCGACGTCGACGATCAGCGCCTTCGCCGTCACGCCCTTGTAAGGCTCGAGCGCCTTCTCGTAGATCGCGTGCCCGAAGACGAAGAAGCGCATCGAGCGCGTCACGTCGGCCCGCCGGCTCCAGAACAGCGCCTTCCACTCGTGCGCCGCGAGCAGCGCGGCGAGCGAGCGATCGGCGCAGGCGACGATCACCCCGGCCTCGTCGAAGAGCGTGAGCACGTCGCGCGGCGTCCCGCGCAGCCGCTCGCCGCGCCGGGCGCGCATCTCGGCGTAGTGCGTGCGGTTGAACACCGCCTTGGTCCGCGGAAACGCGATCCACACGAGCGCGTTGAAGAGATCGTGCGCCTCGCCGGGCCGGGTCGGCACCTCGCCGGTCTCGTACACTTGCGCCTCGTACTGCGCCGGGGACGCGCGCGACGGCGGTACGAACCGCAGCGCTGCGCCCGCGCCGGTCGCCGTGCCCGCCGGGACGAGCGCGTTCAGCTCGCCTTCGTCGGGGAAGCGCCCGCGCGGCAGTCGCGCGAGGAGCGGCGCGAGCGGCGCGAAGATCGGCGACGCGAGCGCCGCGCTCCGGCGTTCGCTCAGGACAGCCGCCACCCGACCGACTCGCCCGCGCGCAGCGGCACCACCGTCTCGGAGCCGAACGGCATGTCGCGCGGCACCACCCAC
Organism: Burkholderiales bacterium; assembly: GCA_036518595.1. Classification (GTDB taxonomy): domain Bacteria; phylum Pseudomonadota; class Gammaproteobacteria; order Burkholderiales; family SG8-39; genus VBDM01. The sequence goes on along the minus strand of DATDMW010000156.1, from coordinate 9,024 downwards.
GGCTCCTTGCGCAGCATCACCTTCGCCGTGTTGCGCGGCAGCCCGTAGAAGTCGGCGCCGTGATGGCTCGCGAAGGCCTCGAGGCGCTCGAGCGCGCCCGCCGCCTCGAACACCTCGGCGTAGAGCTCGAGCGCGGCGTGCGCCGTATACACGCCCGCGTGCCCGCACGCGCTCTCCTTGTCGCGGCGCGCGTGCGGCGCGCTGTCGGTGCCGAGGAAGAACTTGCGGCTGCCGCCGGTCGCGCACGCGACGAGCGCGCGCCGGTGCTCCTCGCGCTTGAGCACCGGCAGGCAGTAAAGATGCGGCCGGATCCCGCCCGCGAACAGCGCGCCGCGGCTGTAGAGCAGGTGGTGCGCGGTGATGGTGGCGGCGACATTCGGCCCAGCCGCCGAGACGTAATCCGAGCCCTCGCGCGTGGTCACGTGCTCCAGCACCACGCGCAGGCCCGGGAAGCGGCGCACGATGCGCTCGAGCACGGTCTCGACGAACACGCGCTCGCGGTCGAAGACGTCGACCTCGGGATCGGTCACCTCGCCGTGGACGAGCAGCGGCAGGCCGCGCTCCTGCATGGCTTCGAGCGTCCCGGAGACGCGCTCGAGCGAGGTGACGCCGTAATCCGAGTTCGTCGTCGCGCCCGCCGGGTAGTACTTGACCGCGTGCACGAAGCCGCTCGACTTCGCGCGCGCGATCTCGTCGCGGCCGGTGCTGTCGGAAAGATAGAGCGTCATGAGCGGCGTGAACGCCGCGCCTTTCGGCAGCGCGGCGAGGATGCGCTCGCGGTACGCCCCGGCCTGCGCGGTCGTCAGCACCGGCGGACGCAGGTTCGGCATCACGATCGCCCGCGCGAACTGGCGCGCGGCGTGCGGCAGCACGGCGGCCATCGCGGGTCCGTCGCGCAGGTGCAGGTGCCAGTCGTCGGGTCGGGAGAGCGTGAGGGTGGTGGCGGTCATCGCGGTCGATCCGCGTCCATCATACCTTCTTGCCCGAGAGCTCCAGCGCCCGGGCGTAGACGGCGTTGCGCTTCGCGCCCGTGATCGCGCACGCGAGCCGCACCGCCTGCGCGAGCGGCAGCTCGGCGAGCAGCGCGCGCAGCACCGGGTCCGTCGCGGCTGCGGCCGCCGCGCCCGGGTCCTCCGCGGGCGCGCCTTCCACGATGAGCACGAACTCGCCCTTCTGGCGGTGCGGGTCGGCTTGCAGCCACGCCGCCGCCTCGTCCAGCCGGCAGCGGTGGATCTGCTCGAACAGCTTCGTCAGCTCGCGCGCGACGACGAGCCCGCGAGCGCCGCCGAGGACAGCGGCGAGATCTTCGACGCACTCGAGCACGCGGTGCGGCGCCTCGTACAGCACGATGGGGCGGCGCTCCCCGCTCAGCCGCTCGATCGCCGCGCGGCGCGCCGCGCGCTTCGGCGGCAGGAAGCCTTCGAACACGAAGCCGCTCTGCGCGAGACCCGCAGCCGAGACCGCCGCGATCGCCGCGTTCGCGCCCGGGACCGGGCTCACGCGGAAGCCCGCCTCGCGCGCGCGCGCGACGAGGGCGGCGCCGGGGTCGGAGACGGCCGGCGTGCCGGCGTCGCTCACGAGCGCGACGTCGCGGCCTTCGCCCAGCGCGGCGAGCACCGACTCGGCGGCCTTGCGCTCGTTGTGCTCGTGCAGCGCGAGCAGCCGCGCGCGGATGCCGTGGTGGTCGAGCAGGATCGACGCGGTGCGCGTGTCCTCGGCGGCGACGAGGTCGACCTCGCGCAGCACGGCGAGCGCGCGCAGGCCGATGTCCTCGAGGTTCCCAATCGGCGTTGCGACCACATATAATTGGCCGTCCCTCCGACGGTCCCCGCCATGCTCCTCGGTCTTCGCGCCCAAGCCCTGCTCGTCGTTCTCGCGTTGTCGAGCCCGGGATTGTGCGCGGCTCAGGAGCCGCCCGCAACCGCGCCCTTGACGCCCGCCGCGCCGGTCCCGGCGCCGCCGCCGTCGGGCCCCTACGTCGCGCTGCTGCTGCCGCTGAACGCGCCCGAGTACGCCGCGCCCGCCGAGGCGGTGCGCCAGGGCTGCCAGGCCGCGCAGACGCACGACCCGAAGCTCGCCCTGCAGGTCGTGCGGACCAACGCGCGGCCCGATTCGATCCTCGCCGAGTACAACGCGCTGGTCGCGCGCGGGGCCGCCGTGGTGGTCGGGCCGATGACGCGCACCGGCGTCTCCGCGCTCGCCGCGCGGCGCGACCCCGGCGTGCCGACGGTCGCGCTGAACACGCCCGAGCGCGAGGTTCACGCGCCGGCGTGGCTCTACAGCTTCGGGCTCGGCATCGAAAGCGAGGCGCGCCTGGTCGCGCACGCCGCGATGGGCGCGAAGACCAAGGATGCCGTGGTCGTGCGCGCGAACACGGCGCTCGCGAAGCGGGCGTCGCAGGCCTTCGCCGACGAGTGGGTGCTGCTCGGCGGCCGCATCGCCGCCGCCGAGGAATTCGGCCCCTCCACGGACCTGCCGCAGATGCAGCAGCGGCTCGCCGGCGTCGAGGCGAGCATGACCTTCCTCGCGGCCGACGCGACCCAGGCCCGCACCGTGCGGCCGTACCTGAACAACCAGATGCCGGTCTACGGCACCTCGCAGATCAACGACGAGCGCACCGGGCTCCTCGTCAACCAGGACCTCGCCGGCATCCGCTTCGTCGACATGCCCTGGCTCGTGCAGCCGGATCATCCCGCGGTCATGGTTTACCCGCGTGCGAATTCGCTCTCGGTCGAGCTGCAGCGGTTCTACGCGCTCGGGATCGACGCGTGCCGGATCGCCGCGCAGCTCGTCGCCCACGCCGAGCGCGTGCGGCTGGACGGCGTCACCGGGCGCATCACCCTCGCGGCCGACCACGTGTTCCAGCGCGAGCCCGTCCTCGCCGTGATCCGCGACGGGGGCGCCTCGGCGCTCCAGGACCAGCGGTGAAGACGGGGGCCGCGGCCGAGCAGCTCGCCGCGGCCTGGCTTGCCCGCAAGGGCCTTCAGCTCATCGAGGCGAACTACCGCTCGCGCTTCGGCGAGATCGACCTTGTCCTCCGGGACGGGGACACGATCGTTTTTGCCGAGGTACGGCTGAGGACGAGCGACCGCTTCGGCGGCGCCGCCTACAGCGTGGACCGGCGCAAGCAGTCGCGCATCATCGCGGCCGCGCGGCGCTGGCTCGCCGGCAAGAAGGACGCGCCCTGTCGCTTCGACGTCGTGCTCATGGACCGGCTCGACGCGTCCCGGATCGAATGGATACGCGATGCGTTCACGACATGAGCGTTCACGATACGCGACGGGGTTCGTGCGCGCGGCCCTGCTCGCGCTCGTCGCCGCCGCGGCCTGCTGCGGCGACGCGGCGTCGGCGCAATCGGCCCGCGTGCTGGTGCAGAGCTCGCGTCTCGCGGGCTTCGTGCACGACGAGGCGGCGGCGGTGTTTCCCGAGCTGCGCGTCGGCGACGCCCTCGCGCTCGCGCGCGAGCCCGACAATCGCCACGATCGGAACGCGGTGCGCGTCGAGTGGCGCGGACACAAGCTCGGCTACGTGCCGCGCGCCGAGAACGAGGCGCTGGCGTGGGCGATGGACCGCGGCGAGACGCTGTCGGCGCGTGTCACCCGGCTGCGACACCATCCCAATCCCCGGATGCGGATCGAGTTCGACGTCTACATGGAGTAGCCGGTAAAATGCCGGCCATGAAATCGTTCCCCGCCCGCGGCCGGTCCGCGGAGCTCGATCTGCCCGCACGGATCCGAAAGCACTTCAGCGACAGCGCCGAGCTCAAGGTGCGCGCGGTCGACGCGCTCACCGCGCCGATCGCACAGGCCGTGGACCTCATGGTGACGGCGCTCCTCGCCGACCGCAAGATCCTGTCGTGCGGCAACGGCGGATCGGCGGCCGACGCGCAGCATTTCTCCGCGGAGCTGCTCAACCGCTTCGAGCGCGAGCGACCGGCGCTCGCCGCGATCGCGCTCACGACCGATACGTCCACGCTGACCTCGATCGCCAACGACTACGACTACGACCAGGTGTTCTCCAAGCAGGTGAGCGCGCTCGGCAATGCGGGCGACGTGCTGCTCGCGATCTCGACCAGCGGCAACTCGCGCAACGTCATCCGCGCGATGAACGTCGCGCGCGAGCGCGACATGCGCATCGTCGCGCTCACCGGCCGCGGCGGCGGCGAGATGGCGAAGCTGCTCGGCGCCGGCGACGTCCACGTCTGCGTCCCGCACCCGCAGACCGCGCGCATCCAGGAGGTCCACCTCCTGACGATCCACTGCCTCTGCGACGGCATCGACGCCTCGCTTCTGGGAGCTGAACCATGACACGAACCGTTCTGGCCCGCGCCGTCCTCGCCCTTGGCGCCGCCGCTGCGCTCTCCGGCTGCATCCCCGCGGTGATCCTCGGCGGCGCTGCGGCCACGGCGGTCGCGATAAGCGACCGGCGGCAGCCCGAGGTGATCCTCGGCGACAAGCGCATCGAGTACGCCGTCTCCGGCCGCATCGACGACGCGCTGCGCGATCAGGCCCATATCAACGCGAGCAGCTACAACTCCACGGTGCTGCTGACCGGCGAGGCCTACACGCCCGAGCTCAAGGCGCAGGCCGAGAAGATCGCCACCGAGGTGCCGCAGGTCAAGAACGTGGTGAACGAGATCGAGGTCGCCGGCCGCAGCTCGCTCGCCTCGCGCAGCAACGACAGCCTCATCACGACGAAGGTGAAGGCGAACCTGATCTCCGGCGCCGGCAAGCGCTACGAGCCCGAGCAGGTCAAGATCGTCACCGAGCGCGGCGTGGTGTACCTGCTCGGCCTGGTGACGCGCGAGGAGGCCGACGCGATCACCGACGTCGTTCGCAGCACGGCCGGCGTGCAGAAGGTCGTGCGCGTCTTCGAGTACATCCTGCCGCCGGCGAAGCGCGACTCGGACGTGCGCGACCCGACGCCGTCGCGCTAGCGCGACGCTTCCCCGCTAGCGCGGACCGTCTCCGAGCATCCGCTCCAGCTCCGACACGAGGCGCCGGTCGTCGGGCTCGACGCCGCTCGCGAACGAGAGCACGCGCTCGCCGCTGCGGTCGACAAGGTACTTGTGGAAGTTCCACTGCGGACGCTGCCCGGTCCTCGCGGCGAGCGCCTCGTAGAAGGGGTTGATGGCCTTGCCCGGAGCGACGGTGGACTTGGCGAACATCGGGAAGCTCACGCCGTAGTTCACCTCGCAGAAATGCGCGATCTCCTTGTTGCCGCCCGGCTCCTGGCCGCCGAAGTCGTTCGCAGGGACGCCGAGCACGACCAGCCCGCGGTCACGGTAGCGGCGGTAGAGGGCCTCGAGCCCCTGGTACTGCGGCGTGTAGCCACACTCGCTCGCGGTGTTGACAATGAGCACCACCTTGCCGCGGAACTGGCACAGCGCGGTGGGACGGTCCATCAGGCTGGGCAGCGTGTAATCGAGAAGCGCGGGGCAGGCATCGGCCGCCGAAGCGCCCACAGGCACGACGGCGGCGACGAAGAGCAGCAGCCGGGACAGTCGCATGGCAGGATTCCTTTAAACTCGCGCGGATGAGCGCATTCTACGCCGCAGCGCGACGCGAGCGAAAATGAGACCCGATTTCGAGAACAAGATCTGCACGCCGGCGCAGCTCGGCGCGCGCATGGCCGCGTCGGCGCGGCCCCTCGTGTTCACGAACGGCGTGTTCGACATCCTGCACCGCGGTCACGTCACCTACCTCGCCCGGGCGCGCGCGCTCGGCGCGAGCCTGCTGGTCGCGCTGAACAGCGACGCCTCGGCCAGGCGCCTCGGCAAGGGCGACGACCGCCCGATCAACCCGCTCGCCGACCGCATGGCGCTGGTCGCGGCGCTCGAGCCGGTCACGCTGGTCACGTGGTTCGAGGAGGACACGCCGCTCGCGCTCATCCTCGAATGCCGGCCGGAGGTGCTGGTCAAAGGCGGAGACTGGAGCCCCGAGGCGATCGTCGGCGCGTCGGAAGTGCGCGGCTGGGGCGGCGCGGTGCACTCGGTCCCGTTCGAGCACCAGCGCTCGACCACCGCGCTGCTGCGGACGATCCGCGGAAAAGCGGGCTAGGCCGGCGCGGCCGGCGGGAGCGGCTTTTCCAACGGGCAATCCTTCAGCTCGGCCCCGGGAAAAGCCTGCCGCACTTCGTTCAGCCGCGCGGCCTCGGGCTCGGGCACGTCGCGCACCGAGAACAGGACCTTCGGCACCTGCGTCTCGCGCGTGCCGATGCGGGCGGTGCGCACCCCCTTCGTGCGCAGCTCGGCGAGCCGCGAGCGCGCCGCCTCGCGGCTCTTGAAGACGCCGAGCGATATCGCGTAGCGGTACTCGGCATCGTCCTGGACGATGAAGAACTCGCCCACGCCGAGCTTCCTCAGCTCGGCGACCTTGCGATTGGCGCCCTGCCGGTTGGGCTGCGGCGGCAGGTAGACCCAGAAGCCGGCGGTCTCCTCGATGCGCCGCTGCGACAGCCGCGCGCCGAGCGCGAGCGGCGCCAGCGCCTGCTCGACCCTGGCGGCCTCGGCGGTGTTGAAGGCTCCGAGCTCCACGCACGCGGCCACCTTCACCGGCAAGGGCGCCTTGGGCGCGGGCTGCACGTCCGCGGTCTTGCCGGCGGCCGGGACGGGCGCCTTTGCCGCGTCCGCGGGGGCCTGCTGCGGCTTCGGCGCCGTCTCCGGCTCGGATTTCGCCGCCGCGGCCTGCGCCGGCTTCGGCACCTGCTTCGCGGACGCCTTCGCCACCTGGTCCGGCGTGAGCAGCTTGATCGCCTCGGGGTGGAGCTGCTGATCGACGAGCTGCGATTCGCCGGACGCGTTCTGGGTGAACCAGGTCCAGGCGAAGAACGCCAGGTTGGCGAGCAGCAGCACGAAGAAGACGATCCTCATCCGGCGATTCTCAGCAATCCCTCCAGCACGAGATTATCCACCAGCCGGGTCTCGATCCGAAGCGCTCTTGCGACCTTCGCCGAGTTCCCGCCCGAGAGCAAACACGCCGCGCCGGGCTCCATGCCCGCGTACAGGCGCTCGATCGCGCCCGCCTGGGCGAGCACGCAGCCGGTCTCGATCGCGTCGGCGGTGCGCCGGGGCTCGGCGACCACCTGACCTTCCGCGAGCGAGAGCTGCGCGGCGTGCTGGGCGAGGGCGCGCTTCATCAGGTCGATCCCGGGCAGGATGACGCCGCCGCGGAAGGCGCCGTCGGCGCCGAGAATGTCCGCGGTGGTCGCCGTCCCCGCGTCGACCACGAGGCACGCGCCGCGCTCGAGCGCGCGCGCGCCGATCAGCGCGGCCCAGCGGTCGGCGCCGAGACGCTCGGGCGGCTCGTAGCGGTTGACGACGCCACACTCGCTCGGCTTGGGCGCGACGTGGATCGCGCGCACCGGCCAGCGCGCGATCAGCCGCTCGATCTCGAGGCCGACCGCCTGCCCCGCGACGTTCGAGACGGCGACCTTGTCGACCGTCCCGAGCGCGCGCCATTGCGGCTCGAGCCTGACGAGCGCGCCGAGCGGCACCGCGTCCTTGCGCTCCCACGCGCCGTCGCGGTGCAGTCCCCATTTGAGGACGCTGTTGCCGCAGTCGATGGCGAGAAGGGAGGCCATGCTTTCAGGCGGGGCGCAGCGAGAGCTCGCCGCTGTGGAAGCGCTCGACGCCGTCCGGCGAGCGCAGCACGAGCGCGCCGTCCTCGGCGACGCCGAGCGCTTCGCCCTCGACGACGCGGCGTCCCGAGGACGCGAGCGCGACGCGCCGGCCCTGCCAGGCGTGACGGCGCTGCCATTCGTCGCGGAAAGGAGCGAAGCCTTCGCGGGCGAAGCGCGAGAGCCCTTCCGCGAGCGACTCGAGCAGCGCCGCGAGCAGCCCGGTGCGCGACGGCAAGGGCGCCGCGCACTGCGCCAGATCGGCGGCCGGCTGCCCGATGCGCGCGCGCGCCTCGGCGTCGAGATGCACGTTAAGTCCCACGCCGATCACCGCCGCGCTCGCGCCGGCGGCGTCGCCGGACAACTCGACCAGGATGCCCCCGAGCTTGCCGTCGCCGAGGAGGAGGTCGTTCGGCCATTTGAGTCGCACGCCTGCGACCCCTTCGCGCTCGAGCGCGCGCGCGACCATGACGGCCACGGCGAGGCTCAGGCCCGGGAGCGCGGCCGGCGGCCGCCCGAAGCGCCACAGCAGCGAGAACGCGAGGCTTCCGCCGCGCGCGGAGACCCACGGATTGCCGCGGCGCCCGCGCCCCGCGCTCTGGTGCTCGCACGCGACGACGCTGCCGTGAGCGGCTCCTCGCGCCGCGCGCTCGAGCAGCACGCTGCTGGTCGAGGCGCATTCGTCGAGGACCTCGACCGAGAGCGGCGTCGGCAGGCGCGACGCGAGCGCCGCGGAGTCGAGGGAATCGGGCGGGACGGCCATGGGGCGCGGGAATGGTAGCACGGCGGCGCCGGGCATCCCGCCTACCACCACGGCGGCAGCCCCGGCCCGAAGTAGTACGGGTAATACGGAGGGAACATCGGGCCGTAGAAGAACTGCTGCCGCATCGCCTCCCGGCGCCGCACCTCGTCGAGATACGTGCGGTTCATGTAGTCGATCACCTCGTCGGGCACGCCCTGCTCGCGCAGCCGCGCGAGCTGCGACGCGCTCAAGGGATAGACCGCGCCGGATTCCTGCATGCGCCGGATGATGTCCTGCGCAGGCGCGCCCGATTTCGCGAGGGCCACGATCTCGTCCGGGGTCGGGGGCGGCGGTCCCTGCACCGTGGCGCAGGCGCCGAGAACGAGCGTGGAAAAAATCACGCAGCCGGCGCGGAATCGCTGGAGCAGGGATTTGTTGCGCATCGGTGATCGGAGCCTGTCGCGGCGGACGGCAAGGCCGCTGTAATGTTGGACATTGCGCGGTTTGTAGGTTCAGGCGGCCTTGCATGCGCCAATCGGCGCTTGTTATGATGCCGTCATAGGCGGCGCCGCGCGGCGTCGCCCACGATTTTCCGCCGGCCCAGCAAACGGCGGCTTACGGGGGAAACCCTCCCTTCCCCCGTATTTTTTTATCCAGGCGGCGCC
>DATDMW010000155.1:0-5578 GCA_036518595.1 Burkholderiales bacterium | reverse complement strand
CCGCGCATGCGGCCGACGGCGATCTCTCGCGCGCGCGAAGCGGCGCGCTGCAGCACCACCGCGCAGACGACCGCCGCGACCAGCGCGTACAGGAACACGAGCGCGAGCGCGGGCGGCAGGTACCAGTCGTCGAAGATCGGGCTGCGCGCGACCACGATCAGCGCCAGCACCACGAACGGGTAGTAGACGAAGGCGTTGATGCGCTCGGTGTACGCCGCGATCAGGCGGATGTCGAGCAGGTCGCACAGGTAGTGGTCGGGATGCCCGGCGCCGAGGCCGAGCTCGCCGCGCACCCGCGCGATCGTGCCGGCGGGGTAGACGCTGCGGCTCGTCGACAGGTTGCGGATGAACGTCGACCCGAGCCGGATCACGTCGATCACGAGCAGCAGCACCGCCAGGAACGCGCCCATCGACAGCACGCTCATCACGTGCTCGACGCCGCGGCTGAACTCGCCGCGCGCGGGCACGTTCGGCCGGTCGTGGAAGCCGACGAGCAGGCATCCGAACACGATCGCGTAGGCGACGAGCTGCGGCCACAGCCGGCTCCAGCGCTTGCGCGGCCGCTCGAGCGCGCGGAACTGCCGCCACAGCGTCACCGCGTCCACCTCGCCCGGGCTGTCGTGGTACTCGTCGTACCCGTCGTTGACGCGCGCGTAGGCGGGCGCGGTCCCGGGAGCGACCGCCGAGGCGCCGGGCCCGGCGTCGAAGAAGGCGCCGTCGGGCTCGTCGTCCGCGAGCGCCACGGGCCGCAGCATCCGCCCGATGAACACCGCGCACAGCGCGAGCGCCGCGAGCCGGATGATCTCCGAGGGCCAGATCGAGATGCCCGCGGTCCAGGTGAAGGGCTCGCCGCGCGAGTTGAACGGCACGCACAGCGCGAGCGCGGTCACCCCGAGCACGACCGCGAGCGCCGGGTAGCCGATCGCCGGGCGCCGCAGCGCCTCGCCCACGCGGACGGTCGCCTCGTGGAACGAGCGCAGGTAGATGCGCAGCAGCCACACGCCGGCCGCGACCGACACGACGATCAGCGCGAGCGCCGCCACCACCAGCGCCCAGCTGCGCGTCTCGCCCGGCGCGAGGAAGAACGGCAGCGGCGGGCGGATGTCGGCGCAGTCGGCGAGGTCGCGGCAGCCCGACGCCGCGGGCGCCGTGCCGCGCGGCTGGAACGCGTACGCGCGGCTGCGCCCGATCTCGTAGACGCGCGGCGAGGCGAGCCAGTGCCCGAGCCGCTCGCGCTTCTTCGCGAACGGCGTGTCGCGGTCGAGCGCGAGGCGCGTCGCGAGGAAGGCCGAGGTCTGGTAGGCGTCGCGGAACGGCGGCGCGCGCCCCTGCACCGCCTCGGCGAGCTCCAGGCCGTGCGCCGACGCGACGATCAGGTTGTGCGTCCACTCGAACTCCGCCGGGTGGATGTAGCGCGCGTCGAGGTCGGTGGTGAAGAAGATCGCCTTGGGGAACTGCGGCCGCAGCGCCTGGAGCAAGAGCAGCTTGTCGTAGGGATCGCTGCCGAGCACGCCGACCGCCTTCACCTCGCGCGCCCCGGGCGCCGAGCGCGCGCGCTGCTCCACCGAGTCGGCGAGGCGGCGCAGGTAGTCGTACTGCCCGTTGCCGATCGCGCGGTCGTTCGGCTCGCGCGTCTTCGCGTCCTTGTCCGCGCCGCCGCCGTCGGGCTTGTCCTTGGCGGCGCGCTTCGCGGCCGACGCGCGCTCGTCGCCGTCGAGCCCGCGCAGGTAGCTCAGGCGCGTCACCCACGCCGGGTCGTGCGTGGCGTCGCCGCGGCAGGCGTCGCCGGCGTCCGCCGCAGTCGCCGGGGCATCGTCGATCGCGGGGCCGGCCACGCGGCGCGCGGGCGTCGCCCGATCGCAGCCCGCGGCGATGAACTGCCGCGGCAGCGTGAGGCCGTACTCGGTGTCCCACTCCGAGGCGAGGATCACGTGATCGCGCCCCGGCGCGAAGCCGCGCAGCGCGAGCTCGTCGATCAGCGCCTCGAGCACCCGTGCATCGGGCGTGATCGTCGACACGACCGACATTTGCACGGTGAGCCCGCGGCCGTCGGCGCCGGCGACGCGGCAGCCGAGCAGCTCCGGGAGCTTCGCCGCGTCGACCGCCGTGGCGTTCGCCGAATAGACCTCGACCGGCGCGCCGAGCGCCGGGTCGGGCTTCGGCTGCGGCACGCAGCCGCGCGTGATGTCGATGAGGCCCGACGAGCTCGCGGGCCCGACCAGGCCGAAGCGCACCGAGGGGTGCCGCGCGAACGCGCGCTTCAGCTCGCCGAGAAAGGCGCCGAGATTCTCCGCCATGCGCTCGCCGAAATCCTCCTCGGCGAGCCACAGCAGCGCGACCTCGCGCTTGCGGTCCTCGGTGACATAGAGCTCGTACGGCACGAGCTCGGGCGCCGACCGCCACGCGGCCGCGCCGGCCGGCGGGGCGCCGGTGCGGAAGTAGCCGATCTTGTCGTACAGCTCCGGGCTGTAGTCGCCCGCGTGCAGCCCGGCGAGCACGGCGTAGCGCGTGCGGCGGCGCAGCTCGGTCTCGTCCGCGTACGGCGTCGCGTACACCATGACGCCGAGCACGAGCAGCTGCTTGTCCGGCGCCACGCGCGCCGCGAGCGACTGCAGGTCCGGGTCGGCGCGCGCGGCCGCCGCGGCGCCGGGCGCGCCGTCCTCGGGCTTCTTCAGGCGCCCGAGCGCCGCGAACGGATCCTCCCACAGCCGGGCGTCGAGATCGCGCACGTTCGGCGGGCTGATCGAGCGGAGCTGCCCGTCGCCGGGCCGCGACGTCTCGAGCGGCCACTGGTGCTTGACGAACACGCCGACCGCGAGCAGAAGCAGAACGGCGATCCCGCCGATGGGAACCGGCGTGTCCTTGCTGTCGGCCAAGCTCCCTCCCTGTCGGGTTTCTTGAGCCCGCGACCGATATTAATCCGCGGGTGGGAGCGGTGCGAAGTCGGGAATTCCCCTACAGTTTGCCCACGCCCTGGCGCGCCGCGCACCGCGGCCGCGATACCGCGCCGGCGCCATTCAGCGCCGCCTTCTCGAGCAATTCCGTCGACAGCAGGGTCTCGCTCGCGGTGAAGCCCTCGTGGTGATACTTGCGCACCGTCTCGACCTCGGCGAGGACCATCTTCAGGTCCGGCTTGCCGGTGGCGGTCTGCAGCGCCTCGCACAGATAGTCGTTCGCGAGCAGGTGGTGCACCCACGCGGTGCGCTCGTCGAAGTACTGCAGCCCGCGCACGCCCGGGATGCGCCCGCCGGGCTCGGGCGCCTGCGCGAGGTACAGCCCGAAGTACTCGCGCATCACGAAGGGCTTGCGCAGCAGCCGGCTCACCTCGCCCTTGTAGTAGAGCGCGCTGCCGTTGTGCGGGTCGTCGGCGAGCAGGAAGTCGAGGATCGTGCGCAGCGTCGCGAAGTCCTCCTCGGCGAAGCCCGACTGCCTGCGGTCGGTGACGGCGTGGAACTCGGGATTGAGCATGCCCATCGCGCGGCGCACGATCGCCTCGCGCAGCTCGGGCGACGCCGCCGCGAAATAGCTGCGGAACGACGGGTCGCGCATGAGCGAGGGCGTGACGAACGCGACCAGCATCTCCTCGGAGCGCTTCAGGCGGTCGACCGTCGCGCGCAGCTCGTCGCGCTGCGCGAGGCCCGCGGCCGACTGCCAGATCATCGCCGCGCCGACGAAGACGAGCGCCACGCCGTGGTGCGTGGTCGCGATCCTGCCGATGCCGCCGAGGTCGATCTCGGCCTTGTGGCCGCGCACGCGGCGCGCGAGCAGCACCAGGCCGACGAGCGCGATCAGCCCGCCGAGACCGGCGCCCGAGTACAGCAGCGCCTCCATCACACCTCCATGCCGTCGCGGCCGACGACGATCCGGCCGCCGTAGTGCCTGCGCACGCCTTCCTCCCACATCGCATCGGTGATCGACGGGTCGTCGCCCGGCACCAGGTGCGACAGCACCAGCGTCTTCACGCCCGCCTCCGCGGCGAGCGCGCCGAGCTGCTCGGTCGTGATGTGGCTCGCGAGCAGGTGCTCGCGCAGCGTCGCCGCGTTCGGCACCTTCTTCAGCAGGCTCTCGAGGCCGCCGAGGTGCATCGCCTCCGACACCAGCACGTCGGCGCCTTTCGCGAGCGCGACAAGTTCGGGCGACACGGCGGTGTCGCCCGAGAAGGCGATCGAGCGGTCGGGGCCGTCGAACCGGTACGCGTACGCCTGCTCGATCGGCGGGTGGCGCACGCGCGCGGCCGTGACCTTCACGTCGCCGTTCCGCATCACCGCGCCCGGCGCCGAGAACTCGTGCACGGTCACGAGCTTGCGCAGGTCGACGCGGCCCTCGTCGGCGATGCGGGTCTCGATGTCGAAGCGGTTCATCTGCCAGTACGCGTCGGTGATCGCCCGGATCGGCGGCGGCCCGTAGGCGTCGACCGGCGTGCGCAGCCCCGCGGCCCAGCCGTCGTAGAGCAGGTTGCCGTAGTCGAGATTGTGGTCGGAGTGATGGTGCGTGACGAAGACGTAGCGCAGCGCGTCGAGCGCGACGCCCGCGCGCACCAGCGCGAGCGCGACGCCCTCGCCGCAGTCGATCACGTACGGCACGCCGCCGATCACGAGGAGATTGCCCGGCTTGCCGCGGCCCTTCGCCGTCACGCGCGGGCCGCCGCCGGTGCCGAGGAGGACGAGGCGCGTCCTCGCGCCCTGCGCGAAGGCGGGGAGCGCGCAGGCCCCGGCGAGCGCGGACGCGCCGCGCAGGAACGTCCGGCGCGAGGCTCTCATGCGGGCTCCTGGCCCTTGGCGGTGAACACGGCCTTCGACGCCGGCCGCCTCAGGAACGCGATCAGCGCCTTCGCGGCGTCCGCGCTCTTCGACGCGCCCGCCACGCCGCCGTCGAACACCAGGTACGTCTGCAGCGCCGCGGGCAGCGGCCCGACGAGGTCCATGCCGGGCGCGGCGATGATCTCGTTCACGAGCAGCGCCGCCAGCTCGGCCTTGCCCTCGCCGACGAGCTTGCCGACCTCGACGCCGTTCGCGGCGAGCACCGCCTTCCTGCGCGTCTCCTCGCCGATGCCCATGCGCTCGACCAGCCCGGCGAAGTACTGGCCGCTCGCGCCTTCCCTCGCCCACGAGATCGATTTCGCCGCGAGCACCGTGCGCTTCAGCGCCTCGGGGCTCGAGATGTCGGGATGCTTCGCGCCCTTCCTCACGCCGATGCCGACGCCCGAGCGCGCGATCCCCGCGCGCGAGGCGGCGTCGATCTTCGCGGCCTTCGCCAGGTCGGCGATGTTGGCCTCGGTGAGGATCGCGACGTCGAACGCCGCGCCTTCGTCGATCTTGCGCTTCAGCACGTTCGCGACGCCGAACTCGAGCGCGAGCCGGTGCCCGGTCTCGCGCTCGAACGCGGGCGCGAGCTCCTCGAGCGCGGCCTTGACGCCGTTCGAGGCGAGGACGCGGAGCTCGGCGGCGTGCGCCGACGCCGTGCCGAGGATCGCCGCGCCGAGGATGAGCAAAGTCTTCATGTCCGTCTCCCGGTCAGAACCGCCCCACGAACTTCGGATTGAGCGCCTTCACGTTCGGCGCCCCGCACTGCATCATCG
>DATDMW010000154.1:0-3070 GCA_036518595.1 Burkholderiales bacterium | reverse complement strand
TCGCCGCTGTACGCGGCGCGGCAGATCTTCCCTTGCGGCGCCACGTGGCAGGTGTCGCCGCCGTGCTTGAGGCAATAGCCTTTCGCGCCGCGCCACCAGTCGCTCTGGTTGTAGAACACGCAGCGCGTGTCGAGGCAGAGGTTGCCGCCGACCGTGGCGGCGCTGCGGTGCCCGGGACCGGCGATCGCGGCCGCGGCCTGCGCGACCGCGGCGTACGCCGCGCGCACCCGTGCGTGCGCGGCAAGCTGTGCGAGCGTCACGCCGGCGCCGATGCGCAGGCCGCCGCCCTCGGCCTCGATGCCCGCGAGGTCCACGAGCCCGCCGAGATCGACCAGCGTCGACGGTTCGCCGAGCCCGTGGCGCAGGTTCGCGATGAGGTCGGTGCCGCCGGCGAGCACGCGTGCCGCCGGGTCGCGCGCGAGCAGGGCGCTCGCCTCGGGCACGCTCGCCGGCCTGATCAGCTTGAACGCGGGAAGGATCTGCATGGTCAGGCCACCGCCTTTTCCGATTTCTCCCGCTTCAGCCGCTCGGCCCGGCGCTTCGCCTGCAGCGCCTCGAGCACGCGCTCGGGCGACGCCGGAAGCTCGTCGAGCTCGAGCCCCACCGCGTCGCGGATCGCGCTCGTGAGCGCGGGCAGGAAGCCGGCGAGCGAGCCTTCACCCGCCTCCTTCGCGCCGAGCGGACCGCCCGGATCTCGGCTCTCGACGATCAGCACCTCGATCGGCGGCGAGTCGGCGATCGTGAGGATGCGGTAGTCGAGGAAGTTGGCGCGCAGCGGCCGCCCCGACGCGTCGTCGTACTGCGTCTCCTCGCACAGCGCCTGGCCCATGCCCATCCACACGGAGCCTTGCACCTGGCCCTCGACCGAGAGCGGGTTGATGGCGTAGCCGCAGTCGTGCGCGACCCAGACGCGCTCGACGCGCACCTCGCCCGTGTCCTCGTCGACGCTCACCTCGGCCACCTGCGCGGCGTACGAGTAGCCGGCGCTCGTGCCCACGGCCGCGCCGCGGAACTTGCCGCCCTGAGTCTCGGGCGGCGTCGAGTACGTGCCTTTCACCGTGATCGCCCCCGTGTTCTCGAGCGCCGCAGCGACCGCGCTCGCATAGGAGATCTCGCGGTCGCTGCCCACGACGCGGTAGCTCTCGCCCAGGCACTCGACGTCGGCGGCAGCGACCTCGAGGCGCCGCGCGGCCGCCTCGACCAGCACCTTGCGCAGCTCGCGCGCCGCCGCGATCGCGGCGTTGCCGACCATGAACGACACGCGCGAGGAGTACGAGCCGTTGTCCTTGGGCGTGACCGCGCTGTCGTTCGCGACGACGCGAATGCGCTCGGGTCCCAGCCCCAGCATCTCGCCGACGACCTGCGTGATCAGCGTCGAGGAGCCCTGGCCGATGTCGGAGGCGCCCGTCAGCGCGACCACCGCGCCGTCGAAATCGAGCTTGAGGTTCACGACCGCGTGCGGCTCGCCGGTCCAGTGCACGGGCTTCGCCGCGCCGCTCGGGTAGTGCGAGCAGCCGAGCCCCAGGCCGCGCCCGCGGCCGAGCTTGCCGCGCCGCTCGCGCCAGCGCGACGCCTCCTCGACGCGCCGCAAGCACTCCTCGAGGCCGTACGAGTTGACCTGCAGGTCGTTCGGCGTGCGCACGGGCGCGCTCAGGAGGTTCGCGCGGCGCACCGCGAACGGGTCGAGACCCAGCTCGCCCGCCATGCGGTCGAGCAGCGACTCGAACGCGTGGCGCACGTCGACGCAGCCGTGGCCGCGCATCGCGCCGCACGGCGGCGTGTTCGCATACACGCGCCGGCCGTGGTAGCGCGACGCGGGCAGCCGGTAGATCGCGTGCAGCAGCGCGCCGGCGTACAGGATGGTGACGATGCCGTAGCCGGCGTACGCGCCGCCGCGCTGCACGACGTCGCACTCGGCGGCGGTGATCTCGCCGTTCTTCTTCAGCCCCAGCTTGAGCCGCACGTCGGTCTCGGGCCGGCCGCGGTGGGTGATGAGCGTCTCCTCGCGCGAGAGCTCGAGCTTCACCGTGCCGCGCGCCGCGCGCGCGAGCAACGCCGCGATCAGCTCGAAGTTGAGCGTCTCGGTGCGGTGGCCGAAGCCGCCGCCGACGAAGGGCTTCACCACGCGGATGCGGCTCGCGTCCATCTTCAGGCACTGCGCGAGCATCAGGTGCACGTAGTAGGGCACCTGCGTCGTGGAATGCAGCGTGAGCTGGTCGCGCTCGGCGTCGTAGGCGGCGAGCGAGCAGTCCGGCTCCATCTGCGCGTGCGTGACCTCGGCGTAGTGGAAGCTCGCCTCGCGCACCAGGTCGGCGGCGCGGAATCCTCCGTCGACGTCGCCGAATTCCTGGTCGACCGCGCGCTCGACGTTGCCGGGCTTGTCGGGATGCAGCAGCGTCGCCCCCTCGGCGAGCGCGTCCTTCGCCGTGAGATACGCGGGCAGGGGCTCGAGATCGAGCCGTATCAACGCAACCGCCGCCCGCGCCGTCGCCTCGTCGACGGCAGCGACGGCCGCAACGGGCTCGCCGACGTAGCGCACGCGAGCGCGCGCGAGCGGGTACTCGTTCATCGCGATCGGCAGCACGCCGTAGGTCGCGTCGCAGTCGGCGCCCGTCACCACCGCGCGCACGCCCGGCAGCGCGAGCGCGCGCGACACGTCGATGCCGCGGATTGCCCCGTGCGCGATCGGGCTCCGCAGGATGCGGCCGACGAGGGCGTCGTGCGCCGGCAGGTCGGCGGTGTACCTGGCGCGGCCGGTGACTTTCTCGATGCCGTCGATGAGCGGCATCGGCACGCCGGCGCTCTTCGTTTTCGTCGTCATGGCGCCACCGCGGCCGCCTGCACCGACTCGATGATCTTCACGTACCCCGTGCAGCGGCAGATGTTTCCCGAGAGCGCTTCGCGGATGTCCGCCTCGCTGGGCGACGGATTGCGCCGCAGCAGCGCCTCGGCCGCCATGATCATCCCCGGCGTGCAGAAGCCGCACTGCGTCCCGAGCTTTTCGTGAAAGGCGCGTTGCAGCCGGCTCGGACGGCTCTGTGTAGCCAAGCCTTCGACGGTTTCTATACTC
>DATDMW010000153.1:0-4626 GCA_036518595.1 Burkholderiales bacterium | reverse complement strand
ACGGCGCCTCGGGCTTGAGCTTCGGGAGCTCCAGCTCCTCCCAGATCTTCCGCGCGCGCTCCATGTACTCGCGCTTCGGGAGCGAGATCGGCGGGAAATCCTCCTTCAGCGTCGCGTCGATCAGGACCGAGGCGTCCTCGCCGTGATTGCGCTTGCTGCGCGGGCCGTGGCCCTGGTCGCGGTGGTGCAGCAGCTGCAGGTCGAGCGCGGGGTTCGCGCGGTACGACATCGCCCAGAAGATCGCGTCGGCGTTGTCGGGATCGATGTCCTCGTTCACGGCCACCACGTACTTGCCGGCGGCGCGGTTCCACGCCGCCGCGCCGTAGAGCGCGCGCCAGACCTCGGTCCGCGGGGCGTTGCGGTCCATGACGACCACGACGAGCTTGCGCAGGTTCGTGAGCGGCTCGTGCATCGACACCTTCTTCACGCCGTGGATGCCGAGACCGTTGCGCAGGTGGTGCGTGAACACCGGCTCGAGCGCGACGCGCTTGATCAGGCTCGATTCGCTCGGGGTCACCTGGGAGATGATCGACGTCAGGATGGCGTCACGGCGGCGCGTGATGCAGGTGACCTCCATGAACGCGTTGTACTCCTGCAGGTTCACGTGCCCGTGCGACTCGCCGAACGGCGCCTCGGGCTCGAGGTATTCCGTGTCGATGTACCCCTCGACCACGATCTCGGCCTCGGCCGGAACGAGCAGGTCGACCGTCTTCGCCTTCACGACGTTGATCGGCGCGCCGACCAGGCCGCCGGCGACATGCAGCTCGTCGAGCGTCTCGGGCACCTTCTGGGCCGACGTGAACGCGACGCACGGCGGGCAGCCGAGCACGACCGCGGCCGGCAGCTTCTGGCCGCGCTTGCGCATCTTCTCCCAGTGGATGTAGATGCCGGGGCGCAGCTCGAGCGACGGGTTCATGCCCAGGCGCTTCGGCGCTTTCAGCATGCCGCGGTAGATCCCCATGTTCTGCACGCCCGTGTCGGGATCCTTGGTGATGTACTGCGACAGCGTCGTATACGGCGCGATGTCCCAGCCCGGCGTCGAGATCGGCAGCGGGATCGAGTCGAGGGCGTTGCCCGGCTTGTCCAGGTCCTTGCCCTGGATCACGATCTCGTGGCACGGCGCATCCTCGACGATCCGCGGAGCGATCGGGTTGGCGATGGCGCGCGTCCAGGTCTCGTTGATGCTCTCGAGCGCGCAGCCCATGCCGAGGCGGTAGATCTCGCGGTTGGCGGCGAGCGCGCCGACGACCACCGGGATGTCGTACTTCTTCCCTTTCGCGTCGACGACATTGGTGAACAGGAAGGCCTTGCGGTCCTTCTCCTCGATGCCGCCGCGGAACTGCCAGCGCACCAGCGGGTGCATCTCGGTGTCCTTGTCGATGCGGCGGTCGACGGTGACGAGCAGGCCGGCCTTGTCGAGCGTGCGCAGGTGCTCGTGCAGGTCGGCGTACGGTAGCTTCGACGAATTTTCGATCGGGCGCGCCGCGCGCTTGGGCGTCGGAGCGGTCGTGGAAGTGATCTTGGTTTTTCGGGCGGCCATGGTCCGCCGATGCTATAGGGGCGGTCGCGCGCGTGTCAATGCGGGACGTTGGCGCGCCGAAAAAAATACGGCCGCCCGAACTGCGGCGGCCGCCGGTCTCCTCGGGAGGGCCGGTCCTTGCTCGGACCGCGACCCCGGCGAGACCCGATTCAGTACAAGACGTATACCGGATAGAGTGCCGACAGGGCGAGCAGCGCGCCGGTGAACAGCCAGAACAGGTGGCGGGCGAGCGTATGATCCATGCCGCCAGCGTAAGCCGAAGATGTTACGGCGCTTCCCCGCGGCGACCGTCTCGAAAGGCTCATTTCAACGAGCTCACCGCGGCGCGGCCGCGAGCCAGGCGCGCGCTTCCTTGATCATCTTCTTCTGCGACTCGGCGACGCCGGTCGGCAGCTCGGGGTCGACCTTCGCGCCCGCCTTCGTCTGGACGTAGGCGAGATGGCGATAGCCCTCGGGGAAGCGCTCGAGCAGCGTTCGGTCGAGCACGAGCCGCGTGCCGGGCTCGACGGGGTCGATGCGGTCCTGCTCGTAGATCACGCTGCGCCTCGCGATGCGCCAGGCGCTCCCGCGCTTCTCGACGCGGTCGAAGAACCGGCCGTGGCAGCTGACGTCGACCTCGACGCCATCGAGCTGCGTCCGCACGCGGATCGTCATGCGCGTCTGGGCGATGGCGCGCGAGCGGTTCAGCTCGACGCTCGTGCCGCCCAGCGCATGGTGCGAGGTCGAGCGCTCTCGCCACGCCGCCTGCGCGGCGTCGATGAAGTCGTCGAAGCGGCCGTGGAACCAGGTTGCCGTCATGGTCGCGTCGGGATGGACCGCGGCGCGCAGCTTGTCCCAGTCGCCCGTGTCGCGCCACAGCGCCCAGTTCTGGATCAGCGTGACGATCTCGAGCTGATCGAGCCAGTCCTGCATCGTCACTCCGGCGTGATGCCGGCCTTGCGCACGAGAGCGATCCAGCGCGGGACCTCGGCGCGCACGAACGCCTCGGTCTCCGCCGCGCCCATCCGCAGGCTGCGCCCGCTACCCTGCTCCAGGCGCTTGCGCACGTCGGCCTGGTCGGTCGCGCGCACGATCTCGGCGCGCAGCCGCGCGATCGCCGGTCGCGGCGTGCGCGCGGGCGCGAACAGCCCGAACCACGTCTCCATCTCCAGGTCGAGCAGCCCGGTCTCGGTGACGGTCGGCACCCGGGGCAGCGCGGTCACGCGCTCGCGGCTCGACACCGCGAGCGGCTTCACCTGTCCCGCCTCGATGTAAGGCGCCGCCGTGGTCGTGTTGTCGAAGAAGAGATCGATGCGGCCCGAGAGCAGGTCCTGGTACACGGGCTGAGCGCCCTTGTACGGCACCTTCTGGATGTCGACGCCAGCCGCCGCGATCAGCAGCGCGGCCAGCACGTACTGGCCGGTGCCGGGGCCGCTCGTCCCCATGTTGAGCCTGCCGGGATTGGCGCGGGCGAAGTCGATCACCTCGCGCAGCGTTCCCTGCGGCAGGTCCTTGCGGCCGACGAGCGTATACGAGTGGCTCACCACGAGGCTCACCGGCGCGAGGTCGGCGAGGGAGTCGTAGCCCGGCGCCTTGTACAGCGCCATGTTGAGCGCGATGTTCGAAAGCCCTCCGACCAGCAGCGTGTAGCCGTCGGGCGCCGCGCGCGCGACGAGCTGCGAGCCGACCAGCGTGCCGGCGCCGGGACGGTTCTCGACCACGAACGGCTGCCCGGTCTGCTCGCCGAGCTTCTGAGAAAGGACGCGCCCGACGAGATCGAAGCCTCCGCCCGGCGCCGAAGGCACGACGACGCGCACGGGACGGGCCGGGTAGTCTTGCGCGAAGACGCCCGTGCAGGCGAGAAGCGCGACGGCGAACGCGAGCGGGCGCACGGCGCTCACTCGCGCGATTCCCGCCAGAACCCGAGCGTCTCCTGCGCCGCGCGGTCGGAATAGCTGAAGAGGACCGTCTCGGCGGCGGCGGCGAGCCGGTACGCCTCCCAGGACGGCACCACGAAGACGTCGTGTGGCGCGAACTCGAACGTCTTCTCCCCGATGACCACGGTCCCGCGGCCCTCGAACACGCAGAACACCGCTCCGTCGGTGCTGCGGTACGAGCGCCCGGAGAACCCGGCGGGAAGATGCTGCAGGAATACCGCCATCGTCGGAAACGGATCGGCGCCGGTGTCGGCGCGCCGGTAGCGCAAGCGGTGGCCGTGCGCCGGATCCGGATTTCCCTCTCGCGCGAGCCGCGCCAGCGCCGCGCGCGTGCTCTCGTACGGGTAACGCAGCGGCGACGCCGCGTCCTCGCGTGCGACCGGCTGGCGCTCCTCGGGATAGTCCTCCCGGAAATGCGCGCCGAAGAGGTTCGCGAACGCCGTGTCGAGGCCGTCGAGCCACACCACCGGCTCGGAGCCGGCGTTGCCGTGATCGTGCCAGGTCCAGTTCGGCGTGACCACGAAGTCGCCGGGCCGCATCGCCACGCGCTCGCCGTCGACGGCGGTATACGCGCCCTCGCCCTCGACGATGAAGCGCAGGGCGTTCGGCGTATGACGGTGCGTCGGGGCGATCTCACCCGGCATGATGATCTGCAGCCCCGCGTAGAGCGTGGTCGTGGCGAAAGTCATCCCGCGCAGCGCCGGGTTCTCGAGCATCAGCACGCGGCGCTCGGCTTCCTTCGCGGTGATCAGCTCGGAGGCGCGCGCCAGCCGCGGCCGCATCTGCGCCCAGCGCCACATCGCCGGAACTGCCGCGGTCCCGGGCTTGAGCCGCATCACCCGCTCCCACAGCGGGCGCACGTCGAGCGCCTCGAGCTCGCGCGAGAAGGCCGCGCGGTCGGGCTTGACGACGGCGGCCACGGCGCTCCTCAGTCGACCTTCGCGCCGGAGATCTTCACCGCCTTGGAATAGCGCTCGTCGTCGGCCCGCAGATCGGCGGCGTATTCCTCGGGCGTGCTGCCGATCGGCTGGATGTCGAGGTTCGTGAGGCGCGTGACCACCTCGGGGACCTTCACCGCCTCGGCCACGTCCGAGGCGATCCTGCCGATGACGTCCTTGTGCGTTCCCGCGGGCGCGAACACGCCGATCGTCGGCGAGAAGTTGAAACCGG
>DATDMW010000152.1:0-3727 GCA_036518595.1 Burkholderiales bacterium | reverse complement strand
GACGTTGCCGTCGCGGTCCGCGATCGTGACGCCGCGCAGCGTGACTTCGGCGCTGTCGCCGTCCTCGAGGTAGATCACGCGCCGGGTCACTTGCAGCAGCGCCGAGGTGTCCGACGCCGCGAAGTTCTCGCCTTCACCCAGGCCGAGGAGCAGCGGCGCGCCGTGGCGCGCGACCACCAGGCGCGCCGGATCGGACTCGCAGATGACCGCGATCGCGTAGGCGCCGACCAGCTCCGTGACCGCCTGGCGCACCGCGGCGAAGAGGTCGGGCGCGCCCTGCGCGAGCCGGGCGTGGACGAGGTGCGCGATCACCTCGGTGTCGGTGTCCGAGGTGAACTCGTAGCCGAGGGCGATCAGCTTCGCGCGCATCGCCTCGTGGTTCTCGATGATGCCGTTGTGCACGACCGACACGCCGCCCGAGACGTGCGGATGGGCGTTGCGCTCGGAAGGAACGCCGTGCGTGGCCCAGCGCGTGTGCGCGATGCCGATCTCGCCCGACAGGCCGCCCGCGAGCCGCTCGAGCTCGGCGACGCGGCCCGCCGAGCGCAGCCGGTGCAGCCGGCCGTTGACGACGGCGACTCCCGCCGAGTCGTATCCGCGGTACTCGAGGCGCTTCAGCCCCTCGATCAGCACCGGCACGACGTTGCGCGGCGCGATCGCGCTCACGATTCCGCACATACGGCCTCCGTCTCGGATTTCCTCCGCACGTACAGCAGCATGAGCGCGCCCGCCGCGACGCCGGCGCCGATGTCGAGCACGAAGTCGGCGACGTCGGGCACGACCAGCGCCGCGACCACGAGGCAGGCGGCGCGCCAGGCGGCGGGCACGGCGAAGCGCGCGGGCGGCAGGGGCCTAGGCACGGTGGTACGCGTCCTCGAAGCGCACGATGTCGTCCTCGCCGAGGTACGCACCCGACTGCACCTCGATGATCTGCAGCGGAATCATCCCGGGGTTCTCGAGGCGGTGGCGCACGCCGAGCGGGATGTAGGTCGACTGGTTCTCCGTGAGCAGCAGCGTCTCCTCGCCGCGCGTGATGCGCGCGGTGCCGCTCACCACCACCCAGTGCTCGGCGCGGTGATGATGCAGCTGCAACGACAGCTTCGCGCCCGGATTGACGGTGATGCGCTTCACGCGGAAGCGCTCGCCCGAGTCGACGTCCTCGTAGGTGCCCCACGGGCGATGCACGCGTCGGTGCAGCTTGTGCTCGGGGCGCCCGCGCGCCTTCAGCTGCTCCACCATCTCGCGCACCTTCTGCGATTCGGACCGGTCGGCGACCAGGATCGCGTCGGGCGTCTCGACCACGACCGTGTCCTTCAGGCCGATGCCGACGACCATGCGCTGCGTCGAGCAGACGTAGCTGCCCGACACGTCGGAGAGCATCACGTCGCCGCGCACGACGTTGCCCGCGGCGTCCTTGCCCGAGGCGTCCCAGAGCGCGTTCCACGAGCCGATGTCGGACCAGCGGAAGTCCGCCGGAACGACGGCCGCGTCGGCGGTGTGCTCCAGCACGGCATAGTCGATCGAGATCGAGCGGCAGCGTCCAAACTGCGCGGCGTCGATCCGCATGCAGCCGTGATCGTCGCGCACGCTTCGCGCCGCGGCCTCGCACGCGGCGGCGACGTCGGGCTGGAAGCGCGCGAGCTCGCTCAGAAAATGCTCGGCGCCGAAGAGGAACATCCCGCTGTTCCAGTAGTGGCGTCCTGACGCGACGAAGCGCTCGGCGATCTCGAGCTCGGGCTTCTCGATGAAGCTCGCGACGCCGTGGCAGCCGGGCGCCGCGTCGAGCGGCTCGCCGCGCTCGATGTAGCCGTAGCCGGTCTCGGGCCAGCGGGCGCGGATGCCGAAGACGACGAGGCGCCGCGCGCGCGCAGCGGTCGCGGCGGCGGCGACCGCCTCGGCGAACGCCTCGGCGTCGGGGATGTCGTGGTCGGCGGGCAGCACCAGCATCAACGCGTCGGGATCGGTCTGCGCGAGGTGGTGCGCGACGATCGCCGCGGCGGGCGCGGTGTTGCGTCCGGCGGGCTCGGCGTAGACCGCGAGCGGCGTCTCGCCCGCCTCGCGCAGCTGCTCGAGCACGAGGAAGCGGTGGTCCTGGTTCGCGACCACGATCGGCGCCTTCGCGCCCGCGACCGCGCGCAGGCGCGCGAGCGTCGCCCGGAACGGCGTCGTCCCGTCGAGCAGGGGCAGGAACTGCTTGGGCATCGACTCGCGCGACATCGGCCACAGCCGCGTGCCCGAGCCGCCGGAAAGGATCACCGGATAGACGGCGATGTCAGTAGGCATTCTGCTTCCTCAGTACGACGAACACGGTGCGCACCACGATCTGCAGGTCGAGCAGCAGCGACCAGTTGCGCAGGTACTCGAGGTCGTACTCGATGCGCTCCTTCATCTTGTCGAGCGTCTCGGTCTCGCCGCGCAGGCCGTTGACCTGGGCCCAGCCGGTGATGCCGGGGCGCACCTTGTGGCGGATCATGTAGCCCTTGATGAGCTTGCGGTACATCTCGTTGTGCGCGACCGCGTGCGGCCGCGGGCCGACCACGCTCATGCGGCCCTGGAGCACGTTGATGAACTGCGGCAGCTCGTCGAGCGAGGTGCGCCGCAGGTAGGCGCCGAGGGGCGTCACGCGGTCGTCGTCCCGGGTCGCCTGGCGGATGACGTTGCCGTCCTCGAGCACCTTCATGCTGCGGAACTTGTAGACGACGATCTCGCGCCCGTCCAGGCCGTAGCGGCGCTGGCGGAACAGGATCGGGCCGGGCGAGCTGCGCTTCACGCCGATCGCGATCGCGAGCATCAGCGGGGAGATGAGCAGCAGGATCGCGAGCGCGAGCACGATGTCGCTCGCGCGCTTGACCAGGCCGTTGATGCCGTAGAACGGCGTCTCGCACACCGCGACGACGGGGATGCCGCCGATCGCGTCCATGCGCGCCTGGATGAGGTGGAACAGGAAGATGTCGGGCGTGAAGTAGATCGAGGCGGTCGTGTCGTGCAGCTCGTCGAGCAGCTTCACGATGCGCGGCTGCGACGCCATCGGCAGCGTGACGTAGATCAGGTCGACGCGGTTCTGCTTGACGTAGCTCGCGAGCTGCTGCAGGTTGCCGAGCACCTCGGTGGGCGCGATGCCCGTGATGCGGTCCTGCGTGCGGTCGTCGAAGTAGCCGGCGACGCGGATCCCGAGCCAGGGCGTGGCGCGGATGCGCTCGGCGAGGCGCCGGCCGAGCTCGCCGCCGCCGGCGATGATCGCGGTGCGCTGCACGCCTTCGGCGTCGAGGAGCCGCGGCAGCACCCTCGGGAACGCGACGTGCGCGCCGAGCATCGCGAATGGCGTGGCGAGCACCCAGGCGTAGACGACGCGCGGGTCGAAGGCGCCGAGCGTGCGCGTCGCCAAGCCGAGCAGGAACAGCAGCCCCACGACGACCAGCCAGCCGGCGAGGATGTCGCCGGCGAGTCCCGGCAGCGTCGAGCGGCGCGGGACGCTCCCGGGGAACACGAGCGAGAACACGATCAGCGCCAGGATCATGTACGGCGCGTCGAACGACTGGTCGAACGCGGCGGTGCAGGCGAGCAGCGCCGTGATCACGACGGCGGGGTCGAGCATCGCCTGCGCCAGGGCGACCGGCGCGAGCTGCCGTTCTACGAGGGTGTGCTGGCTGTCGTTCGCGGCGAGCAAGGGCCCGTGACCGGGAGCCTGGGGCCGCACGTGCATGTCATTCGAGCTCACGCCGCTCCG
>DATDMW010000151.1:0-2938 GCA_036518595.1 Burkholderiales bacterium | reverse complement strand
TCCGGCCAGTCGATGCGGATGCCCGAGAGCACGGGCGACTCGAGCTTGGCAAATAGCTCGGTCATCTTGTCGCGAACCTCCCCGATCCTGCCGATATAGGTGAACGTGCCGCGCCCTTGTTTTGCCGCCTGCGTCATGAAGTGGCTGTTGGGCGCCGAGCCGATGCCCACCGTAAACAGCCGCGAGTCGCCAAGCTTTCCCGCGATCAGCCGAAATAGTTCGTCCTCGTTGCCGACCTGGCCGTCGGTCAGGAACACGACCTGGCGTACCCGGCCCGGGTCCTGGCGGCCGTTCAGGGCGAGATCGAGCGCCTTCGCCATCTCGGTGCCGCCCTGCGCGCGCAGCGCCCGCACCCAGCCGCGCGCCGTTGCGCGGTTGTCGCGCGTCGCGGGGCGAGCGTCGGGGAACAGGGCGCGGGCGGTGGAGTTGAACTCGATGACGTTGAACCGGTCGCCGGGCGACAGGCGGTCGATCGCGAATTCGAGCGCCTCGATCGCCTGCGAGATCGACGTCCCGACCATCGAGCCCGAAGTGTCGACCACGAAGATCGCCTCGCGCGGCAGGCGCTCGCTCGCCAGCCGCGGCGCGGTCGGCGGCATCAGCATCAGCAGCCCGTAGCTGCGATCGCCGCGGCGCTCGGTGAACCAGGCCGCGCGCGGCGCCTGCGCGAGCACCGGCGTCCACACCAGCTCGAAGTCGCGCGTCGCGGGGGTCGCGCCGTCGGCGAGCTCGATCACCGCGCGGCGCTCGTCGAGCGTCTGCACCGTGATCCGGTGGTAGGGGCTGTCGATGGTGGCGATCGGGACGCCGGCGTCGAGCTCGACGCGGATCGTCACCGGGTTCACCGGCGGCTCGTCGCGCCGCGGCGGCAGGACGGGGGGCGTGACGCGGGCAGCGTCGGTCACCCGGGCCGCGTCGCGCACCTCGGACAGGCGGCCCGCGGGGATGTAGCGCGGGCCGATCACGGTGGGGAAGCGCAGCGACCAGCGCGCCCCGCCGTCGGCGAGCGCCTGATAGCGAAGCGTCTGCTCGTACTCGATCTCGACCGTCACGCGCTCGTCCGGGCCGACGTTGGCGACGCTCGAGGTGAAGATGTTGGGGCGCTCCTGCTCGAGGAGCGCGGCACGCTGTCCGGCGCCGCGTGCGCTCGCGTACACGCGCTGCGCCTCTCCGCGCTCGCGGATCTCGCCTTCGACCGTGCGCTCGCCGAGGCGCATGCGCAGGTGGTCGACCGCGGCGTTCTCGGGCAGCGGGAACACGTACACGCCCTCGAGCCATTCGCCGCAGGGGTTGGCGAAGGTCTGGCGCACCTCGGCGCGCGCGACCATGCCCGAGACGCGGATGCGCACGTCGGTCGAGAGCAGCGGCGCGGTCAGCGTCGCGCCGGCGCGGTCGCGCAGGAGCAGCGTCCCGGATTTCGCGTCGGACGGATCGACCGAGGGCTCCTGCGCGCGCGCCCCGCGCGCGGCGAGCAGCATCGCGCCCGACACCGCGACCGAGACGGCGATCGTGAACGCGGCGAGCATGCGGGTGAGGAAATCGTCCACCCAGGGACGCGTCTGTGCCCGGCGCGCCGGGACGGCTTCGTGTTGCGACATGCGGGAGTCTCCCTTTCCGTTCGGCCGGCGGGTCGCCGGGCCATGCCGGGCATTACACGGCCGGAAAAGGGCCCCGCCGTGCGCGCGCGGCGCAAAAGCGGGGAAGAAATGTGGCGCCGGGATGGCGCCCGAAATGAAGAGGCCGGGCCCGCCTTCAGGCGGAGCCCGGCCTCGCGGGGACGCTTGGCCTTAGACCGGGGAGTTCAGGAACAGCACCGCGCCGGCGAGCACCATGCTCACGGCGATGCCGATGCCGAACGTGAGCGCCATGTAGGCGATGACGTCGACGATCCTGGGGCTGGGGCGGACTGCTTCGGGGGTGGCGGTGCTGCTCGACTCGCTCATCGCTCTTTCCTTTCCATTTGCGGCCGCACTCTCCCGTGCGACACAGCTGTATTCAACCGTTCCGGCCGGATCGCATCCCGGCGCCATGACGCCATGATGCCGAAGAATTGTGGCAAAAAGATGGCAGGCGCTCGAAAGCGCGCGGCGTTGCGCTATAGTCGTCGGAATTTTTCGTGAAATATGTCGCCGCGCAGCGACGCTGCGTCGCGCGCCGCGGAAAAAATCCCGGACGCATCATGGCCAAGCGCATCGCCATCGTCGAGGACGACGCCGCCATCCGCGCGAATTACGCGGAGGCGGTGAAGAAGCACGGCTACGAGGTGAGCGCCTACGCGCGCCGCGCCGAGGCGATGAGCGCGTTCCGCGCGCGCCTGCCCGATCTCGCGGTGATCGACATCGGTCTGGGCGACGAGCCCGACGGCGGCTTCGCGCTCTGCCGCGACCTGCGCGCGCTCGCGCCCGCGCTGCCGATCATCTTCCTCACCGCGCGCGACTCGGACTTCGACGTCGTGTCGGGCCTGCGCCTCGGCGCCGACGACTACCTCACCAAGGACGTGAGCCTGCCGCACCTGATGGCGCGGATCTCGGCGCTCTTCCGCCGCATCGACGCGCTGCGCGAGCCCAAGGTCGCCGACGAGGCGCTCGAGCGCGGGCCCTTGAGGCTCGACGCGCGCCGCTTCACCGCGAGCTGGAAGGAGCGCCCGGTCGAACTGACGCTCACCGAGTTCTGGATGGTGCACACGCTCGCCAAGTTTCCGGGCCACGTGAAGGACCGCGACGCGCTGATGCGCGACGCCAACCTGGTCGTCGACGACGGCACGATCACCTCGCACATCAAGCGCATCCGGCGCAAGTTCGCCGCGGTCGATCCCGCGTTCGACCAGATCGACACGGTGTACGGGATGGGCTACCGCTGGAAGGCATGAGACGCCCGCGGATCAGCCTGCGCTGGAAGCTCGCGCTCGTCGCGCTGCTGCTGCTCGCGCTGCCGTGGG
>DATDMW010000150.1:0-4208 GCA_036518595.1 Burkholderiales bacterium | reverse complement strand
CTCGATGGCGACTTCTGCATGACGTACGGCGACGGCGTCTCGAACGTCGACATCGCCAAGGCGATCGCGTTCCATCGGGCGCAGCGCACGCACGCGACGCTCACCGCGGTGCAGCCGCCCGGCCGCTTCGGCGCGCTCGTGCTCGAGGACCGGCTGATCACGAGCTTCCAGGAGAAGCCGAAGGGCGACGGCGGCTGGATCAACGGCGGCTTTTTCGTGCTGTCGCCGCAGGTGCTCGACACCATAGACGGCGACCACACGGTCTGGGAGCGCGAGCCGCTCGAGCGCCTCGCGCGCGAGCGCACGCTGGCGGCGTGGTTCCACCGCGGCTTCTGGCAGCCGATGGACACGCTGCGCGACAAGAACCATCTCGAGGAGCTGTGGGCGAGCGGGTCGCCCCCGTGGAAGGTCTGGTGACGAACCGCGATTTCTGGGCAGGTAAGCGCGTCTTCCTCACCGGCCACACCGGCTTCAAGGGCAGCTGGCTCGCGCTGTGGCTCCACGCGCTCGGTGCCGACGTCGCGGGCTACGCGCTCGCCCCGCCCACCGAGCCCTCGCTCTGGGATCGTCTCGGGCTCGCGACACGCGTGCGCGACGAGCGCGCCGACGTGCGCGATCTCGATCGTCTGATGCGCGCGCTCGCCGGGTTCCGTCCCGAAGTCGTGTTCCATCTCGCGGCCCAGTCGCTGGTGCGGCCGTCGTACGCCGATCCCGTCGCCACCTACGCGACCAACGTGCTCGGCACGGTGCACGTGCTCGAAGCGGCGCGCCGCACCGATAGCGTGCGCGTCGTCGTGGTCGTGACCAGCGACAAGTGCTACGAGAACCGCGAGCAGGACCGCGGCTACACCGAGGAGGACGCCATGGGCGGCCACGATCCGTACTCGAGCAGCAAGGGCTGCGCCGAGCTCGTGACCGCGGCGTACCGGCGCTCGTTCTTCGGCAAAGGCGCCGTCGTGACCTCGGCGCGCGCGGGCAACGTCATCGGCGGCGGCGATTGGGCCGCGGACCGGCTCGTGCCCGACCTGGTGCGCGCCGCGCGCTCGGGACTCGAGGCACGCATCCGCAACCCGAACGCGACCCGCCCCTGGCAGCACGTGCTCGATCCGCTGCACGGCTACCTGATCCTCGCCGAGCGCGCGTGGGGCGACCCGGCGCTCGCCGGCGGCTGGAACTTCGGACCCGACGAGCGCGACGCCGTGCCGGTCGGCCGGATCGCCGACGAGTTCGCGTCGCGCTGGGGCGCGGGCGCCGCCTGGGCCGCGGATGGGGGCGAGCACCCGCACGAGGCGCGCTACCTGAAGCTCGACTGCGCGAAGGCGCGCTCGCGCCTCGGCTGGGCGCCGCGGCTGCCGCGCGCCGCGGCGCTCGACTGGACCGTCGAGTGGTACCGCGCGGACGCGGCCGGCGCCGACGTGCGCGCGCTCTCGCTCGAGCAGATCCGGCGCTACGAGGAGCGAGGTGAACGCAAATGAGGAGCTCGCGCCGCTGCCGCTTCTGCGCCGCGCCGCTCGAGCTGTCGTTCGCCGACCTCGGGATGAGCCCCCTCTCCAACGCGAACCTCAGGGCCGCGCAGCTGAACGCGATGGAGCCCTTCTATCCGCTGCACGCCTGGGCGTGCACGTCGTGCTTCCTGGTGCAGCTCGAGCAGTTCGAGTCGCGCGAGCGCATCTTCTCCGACGACTACGCCTACTTCTCCTCGTATTCCGACTCCTGGCTCGCGCACTGCCGCGCGTACACCGAGGCGATGATCGCGCGCTTCGGCTACGGCGCGAAGAGCCTCGTGGTCGAGATCGCGAGCAACGACGGCTACCTGCTGCAGTACTTCGCGCAGCGCGGCGTGCCGGTGCTCGGGATCGAGCCCGCGGCCAACGTGGCGCGCGCGGCCGAGGCGAAAGGGATCCCGACGCGCGTCGAGTTCTTCGGCACGGAAACGGCGAAGCGCCTCGCCGCCGAGGGCCGGCGCGCCGACCTGCTGCTGGGCAACAACGTGCTCGCCCACGTCCCGGACCTGAACGACTTCGTGCGCGGCATGAAGGAGCTGCTCGCTCCGGGCGGCGTCATCACGATGGAGTTCCCGCATTTGCTGCGGCTGATGGCCGAGAGCCAGTTCGACACCATCTACCATGAGCACTTTTCCTACTTCTCGTTCGCCACGGCCGAGAAGGTGTTCGCGGCGCACGGGATTACGCTGTTCGACGTCGAGCGGATCCCGACGCACGGCGGATCGCTCCGCATCTACGGCCGGCACGCCGACGACGCGGCGAAGCCCGTGTCGCAGCGCGTGAAGGACCTGCTTCGCGACGAGCACGACGCGGGCCTCGCGCGTCCGGGCACGTACGCCGCCTTCGCCGAGCAGGTGAAGGCCACGAAGCGCGCGCTGCTGCGCTTCCTGATCGACGCCAAGGAATCGGGCAAGCGCGTCGCGGGCTACGGCGCCCCGGCCAAGGGCAACACGCTGCTCAACTACTGCGGCGTGCGCTCCGACCTGCTCGAGTACACGGTCGACCGCAGCCCGCACAAGCAGGGGCTGTTCCTCCCCGGGACGCACATCCCGATCCACGCGCCCGAGCGCATCGCCGAGACGCGTCCCGATTACGTGCTGATCCTGCCGTGGAACCTGAAGGACGAGATCACGGCGCAGATGGCGCACGTGCGCTCCTGGGGCGGGCGCTTCGTCGTCCCCATTCCGCGCGCGACGGTGCTCGAATGAAGTTCGTCGCGACGCCGCTCGCGGGCGCGTTCGTGGTCGAGCTCGAGGAGCTCGCCGACGAGCGCGGCTTCTTCGCGCGCTCGTTCTGCCGCGACGAGTTCGCGCGCCACGGCCTGGAGCCGGCGGTCGCGCAGTGCAACGTCTCGTACAACGCGCAGCGCGGCACACTGCGCGGACTCCACTACCAGGCCGAGCCGCATCCCGAGGCGAAGCTGGTGCGCTGCACGCGCGGCGCGGTGTGGGACGTCGCGGTCGATCTGCGGCCAGGCTCGCCGACGCTGCACCGCTGGTTCGCGCTCGAGCTCACCGCGGACAACCGCCGGGCGCTGTACGTCCCGGCCGGATTCGCCCACGGCTTCCAGTCGCTCACCGACTCGAGCGAGGTCCTGTACCAGATGTCCGAGTCCTACCGTGCGGAGCTCGCCCGTGGCGTGCGCTGGGACGATCCGCGCCTCGCGATTCCCTGGCCGGTCGCGCCCGCGATTGTCTCGGAGCGCGACCGCGCGCTGCCGCTCGTCGGGAAGGCCGCGCGTTGAGGATCGTGCTGATCGGCGCCACGGGGCAGCTGGGGGGCGATCTCCTGCGCAACAACGCCGAGCACGAGATCGACGCGCCGGCGCGCGGCCGGCTCGACCTCGCGCGGCCGGCCGAAGCCGCGGAGTATCTCCGCCGCGCGCGCCCGGACCTGGTGATCAACTGCGCCGCCTTCCACAACGTGCCGCTGTGCGAGACCGAGCCCGAGCAGGCCTTCCGCGTCAACTGCATCGCCGTGCGCGACATCGCGCTCGCATGCCGCGACATCGGAGCGCGGCTCGTGACCTTCAGCAGCGACTACGTGTTCCGCGGAGACCGGCGCACGCCCTACGCCGAGGAGGACGCGCCCGGGCCGGTGCAGATCTACGGCATCACGCGGCTCGCCGGCGAGAACGCCGCGCTCGCCGCGGCGCCCGAGCACGCGATCGTCATCCGCACCTGCGGCCTCTACGGACGCTCGGGGGCGAAGTCCAAGGGCGGCAACTTCGTCGACAAGGTGCTCGAGCTGGCGCGCCGCGAGCGTGCCTTCGACATGAGCAGCGACCAGACCGTCGCGCCGACGTCGACCGACGACCTGTCGCGCGCAGTGCTCGCGCTGATCGCCCACCCGGGAGCGCGCCCGGGCATCTACCATCTGGTGAACGAGGGCGAGTGCACCTGGCACGAGTTCAGCCGCGCCATCGTCGAGCTCGCCGGACTCGGGGCGGAGGTGCGGCCGGTCGACCGCGGCGGGCGCACGGGCGACATGCGCCGGCCGCTGTACTCGGTGCTCGCGAACACGCGTGCCCGCGCGCTCGGGATCGCGCTGCGTCCGTGGCGCGAGGCCCTCGCCGACTACGTCGCGGCGAAGGCTGCGCCGCGGAGCGCCTGAATGCCGGCGATCGCGGTCGTGCACCTCGTGCGACGCCGGAACGGCGTCGAGCCGCTGCGCCGCTTTCTCGAGTCGTACCGGCGCCATCCC
>DATDMW010000149.1:0-4085 GCA_036518595.1 Burkholderiales bacterium | reverse complement strand
CTCGGTCACCGAGGCGCGCGCGGGCCGCTTCGACGTCGACGTGATCGAGACCAACGGTCCCGAGCTCGAGTCGCTGCACCGCGAGAAGCTGCTGCAGAAGGCGGGCTCGCCGCAGTTCAAGGACCTGCTGCCCGACGCGATTCGTCCGCACCGCGAGTGGATCGGGGACCGGCTCAACATCTTCGTGCAGGCCTACAACACGAACCTCGTGAAGCCGGCCGACCTGCCCAAGACCTACCAGGACCTGCTCGACCCGAAATGGAAGGGGAGGCTCGGCGTCGAGGCCGAGGACATCGACTGGTTCGCCACGCTGGTGACGGCGATGGGCGAGCAGAAAGGCCTGCAGCTGTTCCGCGACATCGTCGCGAAAAACGGGCTCTCGGTGCGCAAGGGCCACTCGCTGCTCGCCGGCCTGGTCGCCTCGGGCGAGGTGCCCTTCACGCTGACGGTGTACAACCACAACGCGAACAAGCTGAAGAAGCGCGGCGCGCCGATCGACTGGTACTCGATCCCGCCCGCGATCGCGCGCGTGAACGGCATCGCGCTGTCGAGGAAGCCGCCGCACCCGAACGCCGCGGTGCTGTTCTACGACTTCATGCTCAGCCCGGAGGGGCAGGCGATCCTGGTTAAAGGCAACTACGTGCCGACGAATACGAAGACGACAGGGGTCGACCCGAAGCTGACCCAGCTGAAGCTCAGGTTCGTCGACCCGGCGATGATCCTCGACCAGAACGCGAAGTGGGACAAGCTCTACGAGGACATCATCACGCGGCAGGCGAAGTGAGTCGCGCGCCGGGCGCGTCAGCGCGCGCCCGGCACGCGCCGCGTCTTCAGGAACTGCTCGAGCGTCTCGCCGCGAAACCCGGCGACCATCTCGGGGTTGGACACGCCGCGCACGCGGCCGAGCTTCTCCAGGCAGAAGAAGCTCGCGCCGTAGCGCATGAGCGCCGCCCAGTCGAGATCGCGCACCATGCGGCGCTCCTCGGCCGTCAGGCCGGCGCGCTCGAACGCCGCGTCGGCGTTCTCCTTGAAGAGGTCGCGGTTCTCGGGCCGTGTGAGCCCGTGGAGAAAGCGGTTGAGCCGCATCGCGCGCGAGCTGCGCGCGAGGTCGAAAAGATACGTGCCCTCGAGCGTCTCGACGCCCTGGAGCTGCCGGTTCATTCGCGCTCGCGCGAAAGAGCCGCGCGCGGCTCGCGCGCGGCGGTCCGCGGCTCCTCGAACACCGCGACCGCCATCGCCGAGGTCATCGGCAGGTAGTAGTTCTGGTGGATCTTGCGCGCGCCTTCGGAGAGCGCCCCGCGCATCGCGAGCCACATGATGATCTCGGCGCCTTCGGTGCCGCCGAGGCGGATGTAGTCGGCGTGGCGCATCGCGGTGAGGGCGCGCGGGTCGCGCTCGATCAGGTCGAGGAACCTCAGATCCCACTCCTCGTTGTTGAAGCCGGCGCGCTCGCCGTTCATCTGATGCGAGAGCCCGCCGGTGCCCACGATCACGACCTTCAGGTCCTCGGGATACGACAGGATCGCGCGGCGCACCGCCTGTCCGAGCTTGAAGCAGCGCATCGGCGTCGGGATCGGGTGCTGCAGCACGTTGATCTCGATCGGCACGATCCGGCCCGGCCAGTCGGGCTTCGGCGGCCAGAACATGGTGAGCGGCGAGTGGCAGCCGTGGTCGATCGGGAGGTCCTGCCAGGTCGCGATGTCGAACTCGTCCTCGATCAGGCTCTCGGCGAGGTGGCGCGAGAGCCCCGCATGACCCTTGAGCGGCGGGATCGGGCGCGGGCCCAGGCCTTCGTCGGCGATGGCGTAGGTCTCGCCGACGCCGAGCGCGAAGGTCGGGTAGTGGTCGAAGAAGAAGGTCGTCGCGTGGTCGTTGTAAAAGAACACCAGCACGTCGGGCGCCTTCTGGGCGAGCCATTCCGCGACCGGCTCGTAGCCCTTGAAGAGCGGGGCCCAGTCGGGATCGTTCTGCTTCTTGCGGTCCCAGGCCACGCCGATCGTGGGGACGTGCGAGGTGCCGATGCCGCCGAGGATGGTCGCCATGCGCTTATCCTAGCGCCTCGCCGTGCCGATCGCCACGATGCACGCGATGACGATCAGCGCGCCCGCCACCTGCTTCAGCGCGAGCGCCTGGCCCAGGATCGCCCACGCGAGGAAGAGCACCGCGACCGGCTCGAAGTTGAGCACCGCGACGTCGCTCGCCGAGCGCATGCGCGGCTGGAGCACGAACAGCGCGGTGATCGACGAGCCGTAGAAGACGGTGAGGAGCATGAGCCCGAGCCAGCCGGCTCCGTCGCCGGGCAGGACCAGCGTCCCGGTCGCGCTCGCCGCGGCGAACGCCGCGACGCCGCAGCTCGCCATGCCGTACGCGCTGCGCACGCGGCCGTCGACGCCCTTCATCCAGCGCGCGCCGAGGTAGAGCACCAGCGCGAATGACACCGAGGCCGCGACGGCGAACCCCGCCCCAGCGCCGATCTCGGCCCAGCGCGACGAGAGCCGGTCGAGGCCTCCGACGACGTCGAGCGCGAGCGCGAGCCCGAACAGCGCCACCGGCATCGCGAGCAGCGCGGCGCGCGGGGGGCGCGGCTCGAGCCCGGTCGCCCAGGCGAGCAGCGTGTACAGGATCGGGTAGCTATTGAAGGTCAGCAACGCGAGCGCCACGGGCAGCCGCGCGACCGACGAGTAGAGGAACCAGCTCTGCGCCGCGATCACCAGCCCTATGACGAGCGCGCGCCCGGCCGTCGGCGCCGGCAGCGCGAGCGGAATTCGCAGCGCGAGCAGCACGCCGAGCACCGCGAGGCCGGTTCCGATCGAGCGGAACACGACCGCCGTCATGACATTCGCGCCGTGGTCGAAGGCGACGCGCGCGGCGATGTGGTTGCTGCCGAAGCTCGCCGCGATGGCGAGCAGCAGCACGATGCTCAGCCAGCGGGGCAGGGCGGTCAAAGTTCGACGTGGAACAGGCGCCGGAACATCGTGCGCTTGGTGTTCGCGAAATGCGGACGCACGCGGTCGCTCCACGCGCTGTGGCGCACCGCGAGCCATGGCGCGCTGCCGAGCGTCTCCTTCGTCACGAGGTCGTAGCAGGCGTGGTAGCGGGGCGACCCGTCCGGGTTGCGGAACCGCCGCGCGCGCACCGTCCCCGGACACGCGGCGAGCCCGGGCATGTGCTCGGTGTCGTACCAGGCGTTGAGGTCGGCGTCGTTCGCTTCGTCGTCGACGTCGGTCTCGACGACGTAGTGGAAGAGCGCGGTCACGTTGCGCGAGGCGCCCGGGGAGTCGAACACCGGCGCGAGCCGGACCGGCGTGATCGCCAGGCCGGCGAATGCCGGGAGGGCACGCGCTCGCTCGGCCACGCGCGCCGGAACCGCGGGGCCCAGCGCGCCGAACTCGCGCGAGTAGACGTACAGATAGATCTCGTCGCTCTCGACCGCGGAGTGTCCAGCGCTTCCCGCGGCGAGGGGCACGCACTCGGCCGCGAGCGCGCTCGCCGCGGCGGACAGCGAGCGCAGCTCCCGCGGCGTTCCGAGGCACTTCAGGAGGATCGCTCCGGTGTGCGTCGGGCTCACGTCAGGCGACGGTGACCGGGATCTTGAGCTCGCGGATGCGCTTCTCCCATTCCTGCGGACCGCTCTGGTGGACCGACGCGCCGCGCGCGTCGACCGCGACCGTCACCGGCATGTCCTTGACCTCGAACTCGTAGATCGCCTCCATACCGAGGTCCTCGAACGCGAGCACGCGCGACTTGCGGATCGCGCGCGACACGAGGTACGCGGCGCCGCCGACGGCGATGAGATACACGGCCTTGTGCTTGCGGATCGCCTCGATCGCCGTCGGCCCGCGCTCGGCCTTCCCGATCATGCCGATCAGGCCGGTCTTCGCTAGCATGGTCTCGGTGAACTTGTCCATGCGCGTGGACGTGGTCGGGCCCGCGGGGCCCACCACCTCGTCGCGCACCGGGTCGACCGGGCCGACGTAGTAGATGACGCGGTTGGTGAAGTCGACGGGAAGCTTCTCTCCGTGCGAGAGCATGTCCTCGATGCGCTTGTGCGCGGCGTCGCGGCCGGTGAGGATCTTTCCGTTCAG